>JAJFHB010000652.1 GCA_021775795.1 Hyphomicrobiales bacterium
TCAATCAAAAGCGCGACCAGCGGTGCATCCGCAGGCGGCAGTGGCTCATCACGAAGCCGAACCGGGCGAACCCATTTCACTTCCTGGCCTTCCATTGGCGTGACGTTGCCGTTCCAGCGCCGACACACATACAAAGGCATCAACAAGTGGAAATCATCATAACCATGGCTTGCAAACGTCAATGGCGCCAGACAGGCCTTGGTAATGTCAATTCCAAGTTCTTCCTTCAGCTCACGAATGACCGTTTCTTCCGGCCGCTCTCCCGCTTCGACCTTGCCGCCGGGAAACTCCCACAGACCGGCCATTGATTTCCCCTCAGGACGGCGGGCAAGCAATACCCTGCCATCTGGGTCAACCAGCGCACAAGCACACACCAAAAGGAGCGTCATTTCGCAATCATCACTACGCAGTATCCTGATGAAAAGTTAAGGTTTGCCTATCTCTCACCCGCCGGCACTGAAGCGGCAAGCGGGGGTCAGCTGCGGTAATCCGCATTTATCGAAATATAGCCATGCGTGAGATCGCAGGTCCAGACAACCGCCCGTCCCTTGCCAACGCCAACGTCAACGCGGATGTCAATTTCCTGACCACGCATATGCGGGACGACCTGGTTTTCTGCATAGTTCTTATCGACAGCGCCCCGCGAGGCAACCTTGATGCCGCCAATCCAGATCGAGAGCTTGTCGCGGTCTGCGGCTTCACCCGATTTGCCCACTGCCATGACGACCCGGCCCCAATTCGCGTCCTCGCCAGCAATTGCGGTTTTGACAAGGGGTGAATTAGCAATCGAAAACCCGATCCGCCTGGCGGCGCCGTCATTCTCAGCACCCCGCACATCAATGGCGATAAACTTGCTCGCCCCTTCTCCATCCCGCACCACAAGATGGGAAAGCTCGCGGCAGACCTTTGTCACTGCACGCTGAAAGCCGCGCAGCCCATCGTCATGGACCGACGCAATCCGCTCATTCCCCGCCCGCCCGGTGGCAAAGGCCATCACCGTGTCGCTGGTCGAGGTGTCACTATCAACGGTCGTGGCATTGAACGTTGTTTCTATGGCGGATGAGAGAACGGCCTGCAGGACATCAGGGGCAATATCTGCGTCCGTAAAGAGGAAGCCGAGCATTGTCGCCATGTCGGGCGCAATCATGCCCGAGCCCTTGACGATGCCGTTGATGCGGACCTTTTTGCCGCCGATGCGCGCACTCGCGTGTGCCGTTTTGGCAAACGTATCGGTGGTCATAATCGCTGTGGCAGCATCGGCCCAGGGCTCTTGATCTGCCTTGTCCGCCAGTTCTTCCAGACAAGATACAATCGGCTCCGTTAGCAGAACTTCGCCAATGACACCCGTCGAGGCGAGGAACACGGCTTCCGGAGAACATCCGACAACTCTTCCGAGTGCCTTCGCACAACTCTGTACAGCCCGCTCACCATGTCTGCCGGTGAAGGCGTTTGCATTGCCTGCATTCACAAGCAACGCACGGGCTGAGCCGGAATTGAGATGTTTCCTGCACCAATCAACAGGCGCTGATGGTGCCTTGCTGCGCGTGAAAACGCCTGCAACCGAAGTGCCCTCGTCGAAGAGACAGAGCAGAAGATCCGGCCGGCCTTTGTACTTCATTCCGGTTTCGGCAACGGCGAGGGTGACGCCTGCGATCGGAGCCAGCTGTTCTAGTTGCACAGGCGCAAGAGGTGACCGAGGCAATTCATTTCCCATGGCACTTTACCCCGAGAAGCTTTCCGGTTCTTCAGCAACGAGACGGCTTATTCTGTTTTGCTTTCGTCTTCGTCATCTTCGGTGACGACCAGACCCTGAAGATCCTCATCAAGGATTTCAATGACGCTTTGCTCCTGAAGAGATTGCACCGCTTCCTGTACGGCCTGCTGGGCCAGGAGCCGGATCAGGCCATCTTTCAGTTCTTCAAACGGTTGAGCTACCGGCGTGCTTCTGTCTTCAACAAGAATGATGTGCCAGCCAAACTGGGTTTCCACCGGTCCGGAGTATTCACCGGGCTGAAGGCTGAAGGCGGCATCAGAAAAATCCGACACCATTTCTTCGCGTGTAAAATAGCCCAGATCGCCGCCGTCCGCAGCACCGGGATCATTTGAGTGTTCGATCGCCAGTTCCTGGAAATCAGCACCGCCGTTCAGCTGATTGATAAGATCCTGCGCTGTTGCCTCGTCATCGACAAGAATGTGACGGGCGTGAACCTGTTCTGCGCTTTCGAGGTTTGCCGCTTCGCGATCATAGACTTCACGGGCCTGTTCCTCGGTGACCGTTGGCTGCAACACCTCAAAGAAATAGGCATCACGCAAAGATTTGGCACGGAAGTAGTTCAGGCGCCGCCGGAATTCCTCCGTCTCAACCATATTTGCCTGCACCGCCGCCTGGGCGAGCAGATGGCGCTCGATAAGATACTGAACCACAAACGGGTACCGCGCACCTGCCGGTATGTTTCCAAGCTGTGGCAGCAATTCGTCGGCCGCGAGCACGACTTCGGATGTGAGAATCTCATACCCGTTAATCCGGGCGATGACCGGATCCTCGGCTGCTGCATCTGTCTCTTGCGACTGCGCTTGCGAAGCTGCAATCGCCGGTACGAGGAAAACACACAGGGCAAGGACGAATTTGATGTTTTTCATTGTATCCACTCTGTCTGACGGCGCTGGTTCGCCCGCATCTTCTGGCACCTGTCGGCATGAGCCAGAAATCAGGCATTTTTGTGCACAAACAATGCCATTCACACAAGGAGCGTAGTAACGAGGAGCGCGCTTATCCGAGGGAGGGAAAAAACGCACAATTGCCGCATTCAGTCAAGATGCAATTGGCGGCAGACCGCAGACGCCCGCGCATTGACATCAATCTGGTGCGAGCTTATCTGTCGCTAGACACACAATAGGGCAGATTTATCGTACACGATCGCCCAGCAGGTTGCACCGATGGACTACGGGCAACCACTCCCGCGAGTAGTAAAGGATCCTCACATATGGCCAGTCTGGGCGCAATCGCCGCCAAGATCTTTGGAAACTCGAATGATCGGAAGCTGAAAACCTATTCCGGGCGCGTTGACGCGATCAACGCAATGGAGCCGGAAATTGAAGCCCTCAATGACGAACAACTGCGCGGCCGCACCGAGGAACTGCGCAAACGGTTCGATGAAGGCGCAACACTGGATGAGTTGCTTGAACCCGCCTTTGCAACTGTTCGAGAGGCAGCCAAGCGAACGTTGGGGCAACGCCACTTCGATGTGCAGCTGCTTGGTGGCATGGTGCTGCACGAGGGTCAGATTGCAGAAATGAAGACAGGCGAGGGCAAGACCCTTGTCGCGACCCTTCCGGTATATTTGAACGCCCTCACCCGCCGTGGCGTACATGTGGTCACCGTCAACGATTACCTGGCCAGCCGCGACGCGGAGTGGATGGCTCAGATCTACAGGTTCTTAGGCCTGGAAGTGGGCTGCATTGTTCATGGTCAGAATGATGCAGAACGGCGTGATCAGTATGCCTGTGACATAACCTATGGCACCAACAACGAATTCGGCTTCGACTATCTGCGCGATAACATGAAACATCAGCTCGGGGAGATGGTGCAGCGTGGACATTTCTTCGCCATCGTCGATGAGGTGGACTCGATCCTCGTGGATGAAGCACGTACACCGCTCATCATATCCGGTCCGGTCGATGACAAATCTGATCTCTATGTGAGCATCAACAAGATCATCCCGATGTTTACGGATGAAGACTATGAGGTTGATGAAAAAGCCCGTTCCGTGACACTCACGGAAACCGGCATTGATCATGTGGAACTGCTGCTGCGCGAAGTTGACCTGCTCCAGGGCGAGTCCTTCTACGACATCGAGAATGTGGCCGCCGTTCATCACGTCAATCAGGCGCTGCGCGCACACAAACTGTTTCAGCGCGACCGTGACTACATCGTTAAGAGCGACAAGGTCGTCATCATTGACGAGTTTACCGGCCGCATGATGGAAGGCCGGCGCTATTCTGAAGGCCTTCATCAGGCGCTGGAGGCAAAGGAATCCTGCACCATACAGCCGGAGAACCAGACCCTCGCGTCCATCACCTTCCAGAACTACTTTAAGCTCTACGAAAAACTCGCCGGCATGACCGGCACCGCCGCGACCGAGGCGGAGGAGTTTTCGGACATTTACAACCTTGATGTCATCGAAATGCCCACCAACGTTCAAATCGTGCGCATCGATGATGATGATGAAGTCTATCGGACGGCGCGCGAAAAATTCAGCGCGATCGTCGAACTTATCAAGGAATGCCGTGAACGCTCGCAACCGATTCTTGTGGGCACCACGTCAATTGAAAAGTCTGAACTTCTCGCAGAGCGGCTCAAAGAAGAAAAGGTGCCGCACAGCGTTCTCAACGCCCGTTATCACGAACAGGAAGCACAGATTATCGGACAGGCTGGTGTACCCGGGACTGTGACGATCGCCACTAACATGGCGGGCCGCGGCACGGATATTCAGTTGGGCGGAAACCTTGAAATGCGCATTTCAACGGAAACCGCGGAAATAGAGGACGAAGCCAAACGTGCCGAGCTTGAAAGCTCAATTCGCACCGAGGTCGAAGCTTTAAAGCAACAGGCTTTGAACGCCGGCGGCCTCTATGTCATCGGCACGGAACGCCATGAGTCACGTCGCATCGACAACCAGTTGCGGGGCCGCTCCGGCCGTCAGGGTGACCCGGGGCGTTCGCGCTTTTTCCTCAGCCTTGAAGATGATCTGATGCGTATCTTCGGCTCCGAGCGCATGGACACCATGCTCCAGAAGCTTGGCCTTGAGGAAGGCGAAGCCATTGTTCACTCGTGGATCAACAAGGCTCTCGAAAAAGCTCAGCAAAAGGTTGAAGGCCGAAACTTCGATATTCGGAAAAACCTGCTGAAGTTTGACAATGTGATGAACGATCAGCGCAAAGTCATCTTCGAGCAGCGCATTGAAATAATGGCCGATGACGATCTTTCGGGCACCATCAACGACATGCGTTATGAAGTGATTGATGATCTTGTCACCAGCCACATCCCGCCAAAGACCTATGCTGAACAATGGGATACCGAAGGCCTGGGTGAGGGCGTCAAGAAATTCCTTGCACTTGACCTGCCGGTTGCCGAATGGGCCGCCGAAGAAGGTATTGCGGATGAGGAAATTCGCGAACGGCTCATTCAGAAGACAGATGAAGCGGTCGCAGATCGCATTGGCCGCATCGGCCCCGACATCATGCGCAAGATCGAAAAAGCCATCCTGCTGCAGACCCTTGACCACCTGTGGCGTGAGCATCTTGTCATGCTCGACAATCTTCGTCAGGTCGTTGGTTTGCGTGCGCAAGCCCAGCGCGATCCTCTCAACGAGTTCAAGACCGAAGGCTTTGAGCTCTTTCAGAGCATGTTGTCCAAGCTGCGGGAAACCGTAACCGGTCACATGATGCGTGTTGAACTGGCGGAACGCGAGCCCCCGCCCATACCGACACAAGAGCTCCCGCAGATGTCGGCGCAACACATCAACCCGCAAACCGGCCAGAACGAAGTGGAGGAGGCAGCACTTGCCTTTGCCGGAGCGGCAACGGCTGGATCTCGCGGCACTCCTGGAAGTGATGTCGATCCGGCAAACCCGGCAAGCTGGGGAAAGATTCCGCGCAATGCTGATTGCCCCTGCGGCTCAGGCAAAAAATACAAGCACTGTCATGGGCGCTTGAGCTGACCAGCCGCTTGACGCGCACAGCACTCTAAAGGATGGTGCTGCACAGAATGTTCATCTTTGCAGGCGCCTGAATGACATATGAGCAAGCCATCCTTTTCTCCATCATGGGGGGCGTCTTCGCTCTTCTGCTGTGGGGAAAACTGCGATACGACCTCGTAGCCTTCGGTGCCTTGTGCATCGCACTCGTATTAGGAGTGGTGGAGAAGGAAGCTGCCTTTTCAGGGTTTTCAAACAAGGCAACGGTTATCATCGCTTTGGTGCTGATTATCAGCAAAGGCCTTTTCGGCTCTGGCGCCATCGAGATTATCACGCGAAAAGTCATCGATTCTGGCCGCAGTCTAAGCACCCACATCGGCATCATGTCGGCTCTGGCTGCGGTGCTTTCCGCCGTCATGAACAATGTTGCAGCGCTGGCGTTGCTGATGCCTGTCGATATTCAGGCCGCACGTAAAGCCAAACGCTCCCCCGCCCTGTCGCTGATGCCGATATCCTTTGCATCCATTCTGGGAGGTATGGTGACATTAATCGGCACGCCGCCGAACATTCTTGTCGCTGAACAAAGACAGGCGGCCTTCGGTGAGCCTTTCTCGATGTTTGATTTTACACCTGTGGGCGCCGCCTGCGCTGTTGCCGGCGTAATTTTCATTATGCTTTTCGGCTGGCGCCTCATTCCAGCCGACCGCGCCAAGCATGACACCCAAAAGGAGCTAGAGAATCTTGAAGGGTTCATTGCCGAAGCAGAGGCAACTGAAGGTTCGCCGGTCCTCGGTCAAAAGATTGCAGACCTCGATGAGATCGCCGAAAAGGCAGACGTGGCGATCATCGGAATGGTTCGCCGTGGCAACCGGTTACCCGGCATGGCGCGGCGTGAAGAAATCCGCAAGGGCGACATACTGGTTCTACAGGCAAGTCCGGATGCGATCGAGCAGTTCATTGGCGCGCAAAAGCTCAAATATGCCGGCGCTGACAAACATGGCGGGGCCCTGGCGCCCAATCTTAAGTTGATTGAAGTCGTGGTGCCGGAGGGGGCACGGATTGAAGGGCGGTCTGCCCTGTCCATGCGCCTGCTTTATCGCCACGGCGTGACCCTGATGGGTGTGTCGCGCGAAGGCAAGCGCTTTCGCGAGCGCGTGCGCAAGCTCGAAATTGAAGCTGGCGACCTTCTTCTGTTGCTGGGCCCTGAGGAAACCGTTGCTGACGTTGCAAACAGACTTGGAACCCTGCCTCTGGCCGAGCGCGGTTTACAGGTTCTGCAGCGCGACAAGGCCTGGCTGGCGGTCGGTCTTTTCAGCATCGCAATAGCTGTCGCTTCCCTGGAATTGCTGGACCTGTCGATTGCGCTCGCATGTTGCGCCACGCTCTATGTCGCTCTGAAAATCGTGCCTCTCACTCAGCTCTATGATTCTGTGCAATGGCCAGTCATCATTTTACTGGGAGGTCTCATTCCTATCGGCGAAGCGTTGACAAACGTCGGCGGCAGCAAGTTGATCGCCGATGGAATTGTTTATCTCTCACAGGACTTTCAGCCGCTCATTGTGCTCACCATTCTCATGGTCATCACAATGACCCTGTCAGATGTGCTGAATAATACCGCGACTGTCCTGGTCGCCGCCCCCATCGGCATCGAAATAGCCGCGGCCCGCGATGTCAGCGCCGATCCCTTTCTCATGGCAGTTGCAGTAGCCGCCTCGTGTGCTTTCCTCACGCCCATAGGCCACAAGAACAACACCATCATCATGGGGCCCGGCGGCTACCGTTTCAGTGATTACTGGCGCATGGGGTTGCCGCTCGAGATACTCATCATCATCGTCGGCGTATTGATGATCTGGCTGGTATGGCCGTTCTATCCTGCGTGAGCAGGCGGCAAAAATACCAATGGCTGGATCGGTTCAACTTGATACGGAATTGCGCTGAAGAACGGCGGTGGTTTCGCCAACACTCTTACTGAGAGACCCAGCCCGAGATCAGGCGCGGCTGGTCCGGATCCAAATCCCCAACTGCAAGTGAGAAGTCGGGTGGAATTTCATCGTCGGGTCCGAAGAACACATATTCCTGATTGGCGACACCAACAATGGGCGGCAATCTGTTTTGCTGAAACAGATCATAGCCTTCCTTCAGATTGACCCAGAAGTCGTACCAGGGTGAATCCTTGTGCCGCTCCAGGTTCTCCGCGGTCAACCGAAACGGGAAAGCATGGACCGGGAAGTTTTGCTGTCCGGCGGAGAAAGATTCGCGCGCAAGAGCGAATATTTCCTCGACCTGTTCATCCGTCACCGCATAACAACCCGCTGAACTGCAGCCTCCATGCACCATCAGATGGGTGCCGGTGCGTTCGTGCGCCAGATCATATTCGTTTGGGTAGCCAATGTTGAACGAGAGATGATAACTGCTCCAGGGATTCATCTGACCTGCGGTCACGACATAGAAGCCTTCCGGCGCCTGCTTGTCGCCCTCACGTTCCTTCGGTCCAAGCACACCCGACCAGCTGCAGATCTCGTAGGTTTCATAATGGGTGTAGTAACCAGCAGTATTCTCCAGCCAGATCTCAAGCTCGTTTTCTTCCTTGAAAACCCGGACAAGCATCGCAGCGCCCGGCGCCAGTCCCTTGAAGGACAATAACTCCAGTGCCTCATCTGACAACGGCCGCAGATGCTTTGGCGTGGAAAGGCAGCCACCGAGCGATGTTGATGCTGCTGAGAGCAGCGCCGCTATGGAAAAATGACGACGGTTCATGGCTTTACTGAAAGATTCCCTATCCTGTTCCGAGAGTTGCAGCGTCAGGTTACCGAAGCCTTAACACCACGAATTCCAGATGCCTCAGCCTTGTGAAACAAAATATACCCCGTCCACGGCTTCCACCACAGGTGGCCGGCGCGTTTCCTCAAACGCATCATATCCCTCCTTGAGATTGTGCCAAAACCCAATCCAGGGGCTTTCGGCATACCTCGCAACATTGTCATCGCTCATCCTGAACGGAAGGGCATGCACCTGGACGGCAGGCTGGCCCTGTTCAAGAGCGGCTTCAACCAATCCGTAGATTTCTTCAATCCCTGGATCTGTCATTGCATAGCAACCAACGGAAACGCAGCCTCCGTGAACCATGAGAAAAGACCCTGTGCGGTCAAGGGAACGATCAAATTCATTGGGAAAGCCCAGATTGAAAGACAGATGGTACTTGCTGTTTGGATTCAAACTGTCGCGCACCACCGTGTAAAAACCCTCTGGTGCTTGATGGTCACCTTCCTGCAGCTTCGGGCCGAGCTCACCGGACCAGCGGCATATGGGGTAACTCTGAAAGAGATGAAAAATCTCTCCATCACTTAGCCACACCTCGAGATCAGCCTCTTCCTTGAATATCCGGAGAAAAACCGCATCGCCTTGCGTGCGCCCGACAACCGCCAAACGCTCTGCCAGCGATGTTTCGGGTTCTGGTGGAGAAAAATGCATATAGAGAGACACAGGCCATTCGCGAAGAAACACTACCGCGCCGAAAATGACGGTCACAACTGCGAGGGCTATCGCGCGCTTCATCAACCAACACTAGACGGAGGACAACTGCAGCCACTGTGTTGATACATATAGGCTATTTTGTGTCGGCGAAGTCTCAGCCGGCAGCTACCGAGCGGCCCATCTCAAGAAACTTTTCGCGTCTTTTGCGCCTGAGCTCGGCTGGTTCAAGCCCACTCAGTGCCTTGAGGGCCTCTGCGATAGCTTCCCCCGCCTTCTTGATCGTGTCCTGAGGCGCCCGATGCGCACCGCCAACAGGTTCTTCGACAATATCGTCAATAACCCCAAGCTTCTTCAGGTGCTGCGCCGTCACCTTCATTGCCGTCGCCGCATCCTCTGCCCTGGCGGAATCTCTCCACAGGATGGAGGCCGATGCCTCCGGCGAGGCGACAGTGTAGATGGCATGTTCAAGCATCAAGATTGTATTTGCCGTTGCAATCGCGACAGCCCCACCCGAGCCGCCTTCACCAATCACCATGGCGACATGCGGCACACCAAGCCCCAGGCAGCAATCAGTGGAACGCGCAATTGCCTCTGACTGACCGCGTTCTTCCGCACCAATTCCCGGATAGGCACCTGCCGTATCGACCATTGTGATAACCGGCAGGGAAAACTTCTGCGCCAGTTCCATCAACCGCACAGACTTGCGATAGCCTTCCGGCCGCGCCATGCCAAAATTATGA
>JAJFHB010000653.1 GCA_021775795.1 Hyphomicrobiales bacterium
GCTCGCTCGCGCCTTCGCTGCCCTCAACCCATTCACCTGAAATGAAAAGCCGGAACGTCGCTGCGGTCATAGTTCATGTCTCCTGGAAAGTGACTGCTGTTGCGAACTTCAGTTTCGCGATCAGTAACCGCTCGGCTTCAGCCGTTCAAGCCCATCAACGGTGCCATCACAGAACCAATATCTTCGTGCAAGACAAGGTCTGCATAACCGTCCAGCTCGGTTGGTTCCCGATTGATAATGACAAGGCGGGCGCCGTTCTGTTTCGCGATGAGCGGGAAACTGGCGGCAGGGAAAACCACCAGGGATGTGCCGATGGCAATAAAGAGGTCACAATTGAGCGTTGCAGCCTCTGCCCGCACCATTTGATCCTTCGGCATTGCCTGACCAAACGAAATTGTCGCCGTTTTCAAGATGCCGCCGCACGCAGCACAATCCGGCGGATGGCCATCGCGTTCAAACACTTCTCTGATACCGCCCAGTTCGTGGCGTTCGTTGCATGTCAGGCACAAGGCGTAAGTCGTGTTGCCGTGCAATTCGATCACCTGCTCGGAGGGTATCCCCGAATCTTCGTGCAGATTATCTATGTTCTGGGTGACCACATGCGAAACCTTGCCGAGGCGGACAAGATGAGCGATCGCGTTGTGTCCGCGCCCGGGCTTAACATCTCCAATGATCTCTTCCAGGGCAAATCGACGGCGCCAGGATTCAATGCGCATCTCGGCAGAATTCATGAAATCGTCGAAATAAATCGGTTCATTCTTGGTCCAGAAGCCACCCGGACTGCGAAAATCAGGTATGCCGCATTCCGTACTGATGCCCGCACCGGTAAAGGCCACAATCCGTTCCGATGGTGTGATCATCTCCATCAGGGCATTTTGCTCGGGGGTCATTCACTCACCATTGATTGGGCAGGCTTGCACCGATTACGATATGAAGCGATACGTTACGAAAATATGTGGCCAAGGCAACCGCTCAATCTGAAGGTTTGAAGAACACACATGAGATACCTGCACACCATGTTACGCGTCACTGATGTTGATGCTTCACTGGATTTCTACTGCAACAAACTCGGCCTCAAGGAAGTCCGCCGCATTGAAGTACCCAGTGGCCGTTTCACCCTGATTTTTCTGGCGCCGGAAGGACAGGAAGCCGCCCAGATTGAACTCACATACAACTGGGACCCGGAAGAATATGACGAAGGCCGCAATTTTGGCCACCTGGCCTATGAAGTCGATGACATCTATGCGTTGTGTCAAAAGCTGATGGACAATGGGGTCACCATCAACCGGCCACCAAGAGACGGGAACATGGCCTTTGTGCGCTCTCCCGACAATGTTTCGGTTGAGCTGTTGCAAAAAGGCGAAGCGAAACCGCCAATGGAACCCTGGAGTTCCATGGAAAACACTGGAAACTGGTAGGTTCCGCGTCAAAGAAGAAATTCCAAACAGAGAGGCTGATCTCAGACATGCAATGGGGTAACACGAGCCGGCACTACGGCGTCATCTCAATGACTTTACACTGGCTCATCGCCCTTGGCGTGATCGGCCTGATCGCCGTTGGCAAGTACATGACCCAGGACAGTTTGGATCTGGGCACCAAGTTCCAGCTCTATCAGCTGCACAAATCCTTTGGCATTCTTGTGCTCGTATTGATGGTGCTCCGTCTCTTTTGGCGCTTGATGAAGGGCGCACCGGATTATCCAGAGCACATGCCTGGATGGGAAAAAGCTGGAGCAAAACTCAGCCATGCGGGCCTGTATGCTCTGCTCTTCGTTTTGCCACTGACCGGATGGGCGGTGGTCTCGGCCGCAACGTTTCAGATCCCCACGCTGTTGTTCAACACCATTCCCCTGCCGCATATGGCCGAGGGGTTGCTGTCAACTTTCCTGCCGGCAGAAGCCCTCAACAGCGTGATACCTCTGCCCGTTGGAACCGAACTTGGCCAGTATCGTGAGTTCACGGATGCCAACTATCTGGACTTCATCACCAAGGTTCTGCACGAAACCTTTGGCTGGATTCTCATTGTGCTCATTGTCCTGCACTTCGCAGCAGCCATGAAACATCATGTCATCGACAAGGATGATGTTTTGACACGCATGCTGCCCGGTCGCCGGCCGTGATGCCTCAACACCTCATCTCATTTCCTCAGAATGGATTCGCTCCTATGAAGCAACTTATCGCGCCTTGCCTGTTACTCTTCCTTGCTGTGTTCATGATACCGGCAACGGCTCAGGCCGCTGAGTGGACCGTCGAAAAGGAAAACACCCGCATTGGTTTTGCCGTCGACTTTGGCGGAAACACGCTTGATGTGACCTTTTCGGAGTATGATCTCACCATCGTCTTCGATGCGAGTGACCTCGAGGCGGCGAGCGTTGAGTTGGTGATCGACACGACAAGTGCTGCTGCAGGGTTGGGAGACGTCGACCGGGCCATTACGGCGCCTAAATGGTTCTCGTCTGAGCTTTTCCCCTCCGCACGGTTCACATCATCAGTTTTTCGGGCACTTGACGACGGCTCCTTCGAGATGGATGGCACGTTGTTGGTCCGCGATGTTTCACGGGAGATAACCATTCCTTTCACCCTCGAAACCGATGACACATCGGCGACGGCCAAGGGCGAGTTAAAAATGCTGCGTGTTGACTATGATCTCGGTACAGAAGATGACGCGCAAGGACCCACGGCAGTCGGACTGGATGTTTTGTTCAGCTTCGACATTTCCGCCAACAAGTGAGAAGCAGACATGACCGGCAACACCATCAGCCCTCCTCCGGGCCATGGGCTTCCTGACGAAGAATTTCAAAGCAGGTTTGAGCGCGCTCAAGCCGCCATGCACAGACACGAAGTCGACGCTATTGTTGTCACAGCGCCCCACAATGTGCGCTATTTCACAGGCTTCAACACCCAGTTCTGGGAAAGCCCGACAAGACCCTGGTTTGTGATTGTTCCTCGAGAGGGGGAAATCATTGCGGTCATTCCGGAGATCGGGGTGCCGGGTATGGAAATGACCTGGGTCCGCGATATCCGCCACTGGCCGGCGCCACAACCAGAAGACGATGGTCTTTCACTGCTTGGCTCCGCTCTGGCTGACCTTCCATCGCGCTTTGGGCGCGTTGGCTGGGAAATGGGCCGCGAATCCGTCATACGCATGCCGATTTCAGATTTTGACAAATTACGGGCTCAACAGAGCAACCTGGAATTTGTGAATGGCTCAGGTCTCATCTGGGAGCTCCGGATGGTCAAATCGGAACCCGAAATCGATCGCATCCGCCATGCCTGCCACATTGCAAGTGCTGCATTTGAGGCCCTGCCGGCAACACTTGAGGCCGGTGATACGGAATATGACGCGTCCCGAAAGATCCGTACAGAATTGATGCGCTTTGGAGCGGATACCGTGCCCTTTGCGGCGGTAATCTCCGGCCACGACGGGTATGATCAGATCATAGTCGGCCCATCTGAACGGAAACTGGGGTCGGGCGATATTCTGTTTATTGATCTTGGCGCCACATACGACGGCTATTCTTGTGACTTTGATAGGAACTTTTCATTCGGCGAGCCCTCAGATCTGGTAGCCCGCGCCCACGAAACGGTGTGGCAGGCAACCGAAGCTGGCATTGCTGCTGCGCGTGCAGGAGCAACGACGCGAGATCTGTGGCAGGCGATGGCAAAGGTCCTGGATGCTGGCGGCAGTGCTGGTCTGAACGTCGGCAGACTGGGCCATGGGCTTGGCATGCAGCTCACCGAGCCTCCATCCAATATGCCCGGCGATGACACGCCTCTGGTTCCGGGCATGGTGATGACCATAGAACCGGGCATGGAGTTCGCGCCCGGAAAGATGCTTGTGCATGAGGAAAACGTGGTGATCCGGGAAGGTGGTTGTGAACTTCTGACCTGGCGGGCATCTCGCAGTCTGCCGGTTATTCCTGTCTGAGATCGCCGATAAACCATTGCCATTGTTTGTGCGTACACTATGCATTGCCGCTGGCTGATAACGGCGTTGCGATACTTCGGGGGAATATATGGATTCGGTTACGCAGTTCGCACTTGGTGCGGCCATGGGAGAACTGGCGCTCGGCCGTAAAATCGGCCGCCTGGCGCCGGTCATCGGCGGCATCTGTGGAACCCTTCCGGATCTGGATGTTTTCTACAAATTCGCCGATCCGATCGCTGACTTCACCTATCACCGCAGCGCCACACACTCTGTGATTGTTCTGTCTCTGGCCGCACCTATTGTTGCCGAACTATTGCGCTTCATTTTTCACAAATGGCATCCGCACCGGGCCGGGTGGTATTTTCTCGCTTTTCTGACTCTCCTCACACATCCGGTGCTCGACTGTTTCACTGTTTACGGCACGCAAATATTATGGCCCCTCGATAAGACACCAATATCGTGGTCGACCATCTTCATTATTGACCCC
>JAJFHB010000654.1 GCA_021775795.1 Hyphomicrobiales bacterium
GTGTGCCCTCGGCATCTCGGCCAACGGCAACATATATGGCATCATGCATGTCGGGCACGGCATCTGCGCGGTAGACAGAATGCACGTAGCGGCGTCCGGATTTGCCTTTCCAGACCTGGATCCGGCCGCCATAGGCGTCGCGGGTTGTGGGTGTGTTGGTGTTCTCTATCATGAGAACAAATATAGAACATCAATGCTTAATGATCAATTAACGATGATGTTGTGGCGCGCGTTTTGCCGTGGTCAGCTGCACTTGGAGAAGCCGCAGGACAGGCAGGTATGGCAGCCTTCCTGGAAGACGAGCGACGGTGAATTACACTTGGGACAGAATTTTGCGCCCACGAGCACCGCCTGTTCCGTATCCGGCCCGGTTCCGGTCTGTTCGATGATGTGCTCTTCCGCATCATGGGGCTGGAGAAAGCCTGTATCGATCATGTGCCGCTCGATTATCTCACCGATGGCGGCAAGCAGACTTGGCACATAACGGCTGTTCATCCATTGGCCGCCGCGCGGGTCAAACACGGCTTTCAGCTCTTCTACAACGAAGGAAACGTCACCACCACGGCGGAAGACAGCTGAAATCATCCGCGTTAAAGCCACGGTCCAGGCGTAGTGTTCCATGTTCTTGGAGTTGATGAAAATCTCAAACGGCCGTCGTCGCCCATCCTGCACGATGTCGTTCAAAGTCACATACATGGCATGATCGCTGTCAGGCCATTTGAGTTTGTAAGTGAAACCCGGAAGCACTTTTTCGCGCTCAAGCGGCTGTTTCATATAGACGATGTCGCCACCTGGCGGCGGCGGTGCGTCGAGTTCCAGACTTGCCTGTTCCTGAAACCCGCTGGCGACTTCCTCATTCGCGCTTTCAATGCTGAGCACTGAGCCTGTGACATCGTTGGGCCGGTAGGTCGTGCAGCCTTTCAGTCCTGTTTCAAAGGCAAGCCGGTAGACGTTCTTGAAGTCCTCAAACGAAATTTCTTCCGGCACGTTTATGGTCTTGGAAATGGAGCTGTCCACATGCGGCTGCAAGGCTGCCTGCATGACAATATGCTCCCGGGGCTTCAGTTCCTGCGCCGTGACGAAGGCTGAGCTCAGAGCTGCATCTTCGCCATAAAGGGCGCGATAGCGGCGGTAGGCGTAATCACTGACATCCTCGGTTTTGTGCGAACCGTCCGGCTGCAAAACCTTGCGGGCGAAGGTGTAGGAAAATACAGGCTCGATGCCACTTGAGACATTGTCGGCAAACAGCGAAATGGTGCCGGTCGGTGCGATCGAGGTCAAAAGTGCATTGCGGATACCGTGTTCGCCAATAATCGCGCGTAGATCATCCGGCAAAGCCCGTACGTGACCTGCTTCCAGATAGGCTTCCTTGTCGAAAAGCGGGAAGGACCCCTTTTCGCGCGCCAGTCCAACGCTTGCCGTATAGGCGGCGCGTTCAAGCTGTTCCATCCAGGCCTGCGCCTGACGGGCAGCGTCTTCGGAACCATAACGCAAACCGCACATGATCAGGGCATCGCCAAGGCCGGTTACACCCAGGCCCAGGCGTCGTTTTGCCCGTGCTTCCTTTGCCTGTTCTTCAAGTGGAAAGTTCGACACATCCACCACATTGTCCATCATCCGGACAGCAACCGAGACAAGATCCGCAAGCTCAGTTTCATCTATGCCCGCCTTGTCTTCGAAAGGGGCACGCACCAGGGCTGCCAGATTGATGGAGCCCAGCAGGCAGGCACCATAGGCCGGCAGAGGCTGCTCACCGCAGGGGTTGGTGGCGTTGATGGTCTCGCAATAGGAAAGGTTGTTCTGGTTGTTGACGCGATCAATGAAGATAACGCCGGGTTCCGCAAAGCCATAAGTGGCACGCATGATGCTGTCCCAGAGCTCGCGCGCTTTGAGCGTTTTGTAGCAGGTACCGTCGAATGTCAGGGGCCAGTCATCATCTCGCTCAACTGCATTCATGAAGGCGTCTGTCACGAGCACCGAGAGGTTGAACATGCGCAACCGGTTTGGCTCGCGCTTTGCCTCAATGAAAGCCTCGATGTCGGGGTGATCGCAGCGCAGCGTCGCCATCATGGCGCCGCGGCGGGAACCCGCTGACATGATAGTGCGGCACATTCCATCCCACACATCCATGAAGCTCAAAGGGCCCGAAGCGTCAGCGCCAACACCGCGAACCGGGGCGCCTTTTGGGCGCAGGGTTGAGAAATCACAGCCTATGCCGCCGCCCTGCTGCATGGTCAGGGCCGATTCCCGCAAGCTGTCGAAAATGGCGGAGAGATCATCTTCGATCTCGCCCATGACGAAACAGTTGAACAACGTGACATCGCGCTGGGTGCCGGCTCCGGCAAGAATGCGGCCTGCGGGAAGGAAGCGATAGCCGCTCATGGTGTCGTAGAACCGTTCAGCCCACAGCTCGCGCTGTCCGGGTTTTTCGGCTTCCGCAAGCGCGTTTGCCACCCGCCACCAGGTGTCATCCACGGCTTTGTCGACGGGATTTCCATCAATGTCCTTGAAGCGATACTTCATATCCCAGATTTCATCTGAGATCGGGCTTCGCTCGATTTTGGAGAGAGTGGCCATGGCGCGCATCACTTCATGTTGGCTTAGGCTGGACAATATGGCGGCGGCACGGCTGCGCGTCAATGTTCCTGTTCTGTTCAAGTCCGAAAAGGGTTAATTTGTGATTTGATCGCGGAGCCGTTGTGGATAATCCTGCACGCCACCGTATGACAGCAAAATCGCAGGGGCACATTATTCATGGCTGAAAGTTCATTATCCATCAACTGGCGCACCGCCGTCTTGCTGTTCATATTCGGTGGACTGGCATTTGCTTACGGCGAATACCGCTACCGTGCGGTCGAGACGCGGTTCAATACGATTGAATCCAGCCTCGTGGCACGCTTTGGAATTCTGCAGGACAGGCTTGTTGCGCTTGAAGCTCTCGTCGAACAGGAAAACAGCCGCCGGGATGATGTGGGCGCGGACAGCACCCGCCTTGAGGCCATCGAAGCACAGCTTGACGCCTTAGCGCAGCAGACAGCGCTGATTGCCGATCAGCTTTCACAACCCGCAACCCGACTTGAACCGGGCCCGGAGACGCAAGACAGCGTGACGCTTACGCAGGAGCCGGAATAACCGGTTCAGCCGTCCTCTTTCCAAACGTCGATGAGGCAATCTGTGTCCACCGGATCGCAGAGCCTTGTGTCTGTAGTGAGCTCAAGCGCATTGCCAGTGCCGAGTTCAAGCAGTTCAAGTCTGACGAAACCTGACAGATCTGCGCCATCGCCGGTGAGCGGCCAGTTTGGCTCCGCTTCGATTTTATCCTTGCAGGCCCAGACATTGTCTGTTTCCGGGCAGACCGCAAAACCGTGACCATCGCCGTTGGCGAGCACGAAGGATACGGAAGCGACTGTCACTGGTGTTTCTGTCTCAGCGGTAACGGACAGCAGCGTACCATCGGCGCGGCGGATCATCAGTTCCGACAGGCCAGTGGCTGTCGATATGCGCACAGCCATGCCTGAAAAATGCGCCCACGCC
>JAJFHB010000655.1 GCA_021775795.1 Hyphomicrobiales bacterium
TAGTGAGCAAGCCCCCCCATCTTCACGAGGCGGGCGAGAACAAGGGAATGCGGCCTATGGCCCGCAAAGCCCGGCCGAACGGCAAGTTGCAAGCCGGGCAGCCGGCGGCGGCGCTGGCGGCGAACGACACGGAGACGCCTCACAGGATGGACCACCACGGGAGCCCGCCAATCTAAACGTGCGCCCGGGGGAAGATGTATGAAGGCCATTCGGCCGTATTCAAAAAAGTTCGTAGAAAGTTTCACATTACTGGCAAGTCTGACCCTGGTGCTTTTTGCAGCAACCGGGACGGCTTTTGCGCAAGATCTTTCTATAACCCTCAACGAGGGGACAACAATCACCGAGCGCGCGGTTCAGATTATCGCGCTAATCACGGTTTTGAGTCTTGCGCCATCGATACTGGTGATGGTCACTTCTTTCACACGTATTGTCGTTGTTTTGTCGCTGTTGCGTACAGCGATCGGGGTGCAGCAATCACCGCCGAACACTGTCATTATTTCCCTCGCCTTGTTTCTGACGGCGTTTGTAATGGCACCCATATTCGAAGACGCATACGAAACAGGGATCACTCCGCTCATCAACGAGGAGATTGAGCTTGAGGAAGCCTTCGAGCGTATCTCAGGCCCGTTCCGCGAATTCATGCTCGTGCACGTTCGCGAGAAGGATTTGATGCTCTTCATTGATTTGTCGGAGCAGGAACAACCGGAATCCCGGGACGATGTGTCCCTCACTGTGCTGGTTCCGGCCTTTATGATCTCAGAATTGAGGCGCGCGTTTGAGATTGGTTTTCTGTTGTTCGTGCCATTTGTCGTGATTGACATGGTGGTCGCTTCAGTTCTCATGTCCATGGGCATGATGATGCTTCCACCGATCATCATATCTTTGCCATTTAAATTGGTATTCTTTGTTCTTGTCGATGGCTGGTATCTCGTCACCGGTTCGCTGCTCAAAAGCTTTGGCGCGGGTTAGCGAAGGTTACGTCTTGACCCGGTCTCGAAGCATGTGAAATGTTCACTTCTTTGCCATCTACCGGGATTTGTTCACGACAGGTTCATGGCTTGGAAATAAGACTGATCCAGAAGTAAAACCTTCTGGATCAGAGCAGTTTCTCAGCGTACGATGTATTTCAGGCCGCTTTCACAAAAGCAGAAGGGCGGCGACTTGGCAGAGGTGTTAGGTATGGTTAGGGCGTCAAACTTCGTTGCAGTTCTCGGCTTCACATTCGCATTCGCTTCACTGGGAGCAAGTGATGTGCAGGCCAAATGTACAGATGACGCAGGACCAGGTGTCGATTGGTCCGACTGCAATGTTTCGCGTCACGTCTACCAGGGCAGCAATCTTTCAGGCTCCCTGTTCGTCTGGTCGGACGTAAGCCAGACAGATTTCACCAGCGCCAACCTTGCCAATTCTGACCTCACCCGTGCAGAGATGACCCGGGCAAGCTTCATCGGTGCCGACCTGGAAAATGCCGTCTTGCACAAGGTCCAGGGGCATCGCGTTACATTCGAGGGTGTCGAAGCGTCATTCATAAATCTCCACAAGGCAGAACTGACCCGCGCCATATTCACCGATGCCAACCTGAACAATGGTGACCTCTCAAAGGCCGAACTGTCGCGTGCTGATTTTGGCGGGGCAAATATGATTGATGTCGATTTCCGCCTGGCAAATCTTTCCCGCGCCAACTTCAACGGCGCAGATGTCACGGGCTCAGATTTTTCATCGACCTATTTGCGTCTCACTGTGTTTGAGGGTGTTGATCTGTCTATGACAACCGGATTGACCCAGGAACAGATAGAGATTGCGTGCGGAGACGATGCAACGATCCTGCCGGAAGGCCTGCACACACCAGCAGCCTGGCCGTGCCAATAGAACGGCTCACGTTGATGTAATTTGGTTTGATCGACTGAGACTGCTGTAGAGTCAGAGGCCTGAGGCGTCTGCTCCAACGATTGGCCCCTCCAGCACTTGCCGGAACTCAACAAGAAACGCCTCCAAGGTGTCTAGAGCCGCAATCTGATTTGCAAGATTCCGGAATGCAACGCCATCCTTGTTGACGCGGCCCGTGACCACGTCAAACGCATTTGCGTCCGGTGTGTCCTGCATCAACTCGAGAAATTGTCCGCGCAGTCTTTCTGCACCCAACCTGTCATCGGCAAACGCATAGGATATTGCCGCGCGCAGGACATTCATCCTCTCGCTGGCACTCAAGGCCTCGTCAGACGCAAGCCTGGAGCCGAGCAACTTCTCGAAGGTTTCCCCAGCCGCCTGCCAGTTTTCCCCGCGCCAGTGCGCCTCAGCCCGCTGCTGTAGCGCCTCTTCACCGTCTTCATTTACCAACAGATCGATCGCCGCTTCAATCTGCCCGAGTTCAGTAAGAGCGCGCGCTTCGATGAGGCGCCGGTAAGTTTGAATATGTTGAGGCAGCGTCGCCTGCCGGGTCTGCCGTATCACCTGCAACGCATCGCTTGGTTCGCGGTTCATAAGATGAACCATTGCAAGTTTCGCTGCCACCTGGGCCCGCGCAGCACCTATGAGCCTCTTGTCCACTTGGTGCGTGAGGATATCTGCCGCCTGATCCAAAAGGTCCACGGCAATCAGGCGGTCGGCAAGATTGCGAATCATCTCATCGCCCTTGCGACCAACCGGCGTAAGCTCCCGGAATTCATAGTACAGAGCAAGTGCATCGACCGGCCGCATGATGTCTGCGGTGTTGTTCAGATACAGATCTTCAAACAACGCTGTCATTTCATCGTGTATTTCCAGAGCCAGAGTGGCGTCGGGATAGGTCGTGACAGCCGTTTTCATTACCTCAAGGCCGCGCCTGTAATCCTGATCGTCGATATGATGCTCGGCCACCAGCCTCAGGGTCTTGAGTTCAAGATCGTCTCCTCGCCAGATCATCGACAGGCCTTCCAGCTCTGCCGCTGCATCTTGAGGGCTTATTGTGCCGAGTTCACTTTGCAGGATGACCGAGTGATAGATCGCTTCCGCCTCAGCTTTGCGGTCTCCGCTGTTGCGGGCAGCCGCAAACAGATCAAGCGCCTCCGCATGACGCTCCAGGCCAACAAACAGCCTGCCTTGCAACACCTCAAGGTCTGCCGTCATTGACGCCGAAAGCCCCTCTCTTGGCATGGATTTCAGCTGCAGATCCGCAATCGCAAAGTCATTGGCCTCTAAAGCGGCCCTGGCAGCCGCGAGACGGAACATTGCCTGTTGAGTTTCCGGATAATCAACAATGATATTCTCACCGTTTTTGAACTCCTCAAGCGCCTCACGCCAGTTGTGCGCTTGTGTTTCCATCACGCCCCGCCATAACGCCGTGTGAGGGTCATCAGCAAGTCCGAGGCCATTGAGATCTTCTCGTGCTTCTGCAGGACGGTGCATAAGCACATTTGCAATGCCGCGCATCACCGCAAACATCGGGTCAGATATCAGGCTCGGATCAAATTCTCCGATCAGCGTAAGTTGCCCGAGAGCCTCAGCTCCCAGATCATTGGCAAGAAACAGGCGCGTTAGATCAAGGCGCGTTCGCAATGTTTGCGACGGCTCAAGATTCATGATGGACGACTGCAACGCGCCGGCTTGAGCAAAAAACGATGAATCCGTAACGACCCAACTTTCATAATCTATGAAGCCAGGACGGCTGGCATCCAGCGCGGCGCCATCGGTGTCGTCGAGATGACTCAAGGCTCCCGACGACAAGGTCAGTCCCCCTGTCCGCGTAATCAGCACTTCGTCTTCCAATAGACGCACCATCAGATCGTCTGTGTTCGGCTTTACGACCAGCCCGTGAGCGCTCTGGAGCGCTGAAAATTCCACAAATTCCTGAGATTGAATAATGCCGCGTTGCGGCCCAAAGCCGGTGACGACCGTGATTTGGTCACCGATCTCCGCATCTCTCAGCCGGTGAACAAGACCAAGCCCCGGGTAATCAACCGTAATCTTGGCCCGGCCATCAGATCGAAGTCCGCGGTTGAGGGACACCGGCGCTGCAGGCGTAATGATGGTTTCCGCCAGATTCAAAATCCAGGTCGTATCTTCACTGCTGGCCGAGGCAAGCGCATAACCTGTGAGGGCAAGTTTCAGAATCTGAAGCTCACCCGATTGAATCAGGTCGTAGTCCTTGAAGTGGTCGCCGCTATGGGTGCTGAAAGCTGCAAGATCAAGCGGGCGGCCAGTATCGAAAACCGCCCAAAGAGTATCAGCCCTGCGGAAAACCGCCGATGAAACACGCTCACCGAAGGGAAAAGAGACCTGCAGCGTGTGCCCTGTTCGCGTGAGGTGAACCTCTACAGGACTGCCCGGAACAACCTCGGGAACAACTTCTGCTACAGTGTTCTCCTGCGCACCGTCATCCATCGCCACACTGTCGGCATCGTCCGGGCGATCGTCCGCTGCTTCGGCGATAGATGTATCTGGCGTTGACGCGGGTGCAGAGTTGCCATTCTCGGCAACCATCTCGTCGGTCTCACTGCTTAGACCGGTACCGTTGTCGTTCAGATAAAACTCGCTGACAATCACATCAGGAAGCTCTTCGTGATATTCTTCTCCGCCTTCCCCATTCAGCAAATCAGATGCGGTCTCTGCCAGGTCAACAGCCGGCGCAAGGGCCGTATCTATCTGCTCTACAGGTAGGGGCACTTCAGCTGCAGGCAATTCGTCTGCATCAGCGGTTTGCAGCCCAGACTCTTCAGTTGATAAAGCAACCGGAATTTCAGCTTCAGATGCAGCAGGCGGTGCTGTTGGCGAAACCGTCGGACTGCTGAATTGAATTTCTTCCTCTGCGTCCATGGGGACATCGCCAGCTTCGGGAAGCAGATTGGTTACAGGCAGGTTTTCACTTTCGGTGACGCCTTCCGGTGCAAGAATGTCGACAACATAACTGTTCTCTTCCTTGAAGCCGCGCACTCCGCTGCCCGGCTCAATGACAATTTCAACGCTCATTCCACTATCGGTGAGAAGATGCCGTGCAGAGAGAATAAAACGCGGAGGATCCACTTTTAGGCGTTCAAGCGGGACGACAGCCAACTGATCGAACCCAACACTGATGGTGTCGCCGTTGCGAGAGAGCGTCGTGGCAACAGCGGATTCCCAGTCAAAGACAATGCGGCTGAAAGTCGGATGCTGTCCGACCCGGATGGCGAGAACATTCTGGCTGTTCTCAAGCTCGCGCTGTCGCGCCTCTTCCCGCGCTGTCTCTTCCGCTTCTTCAGCCCGACGCGCCAGCTCGGCGATTACGGCCCTGGGTAAACCGGGCATCATGCCTGTCCACCCTGTCGGCAAAAGATCGATGAACAGCTGGTTTCCAGCCTCGAGTGTGTTGACACGAATGTCCCGGCCGAGAGCAAACCGGAGCGCAAGTCCACTTGGATCAACCCGGCCTACAATCACATAATCAGGCGCCCGCAATGTCGTCTGATCTAGCCGGGCACTCATCTCTTCCTCAAAGGAGAGAACGAGAACACCGCTGACGACCTCAACCTCATAGGATGGCATGTCATCAAAGGTGAGAATAAATCGGGCATATCCTTCCGGCTCTTCCGTGAGCACCAGATCAATGTCAGTGGCAGCAGAGGAGGTATGCAGGGGAGCTGTAATGCACAGCATCAGGATAACGCAGACACCACACACCAAGCGCTTGAGTGCGCATGGCAAGCCCGCAACCGCCGTGAGCTTACGCTCCGGAGGAGGTCTTCCCTGGCAAATCTGACCGTCCATGCGCGGCACCAAAAATGTTCCCGAATCTGGGCAAAAAACCGCTTAGAGTCTAGGCAATCTCAGGTTAAGGGCCTGTTAAGGAATAGCCGACCATTGGCGCTATTCAGTTTCAAGTTCAGACAATGATGTACTGCCTGCGCGTTCTTCGGCGCGTGCCGCAAGTTCTACGGTCAAACGCTCTGCAACAGCAGGATCCATGCGGGCCAGTATCGGTGACATACGACGCATCTGCATCTGTTCGACAACGCCAATCAGCACGTCCATATCGAGCCGGTCGAATATCTTCGCCGCTTCCTTGGGCTTCATGTTCTCATAGAGCCCGACCAGATTTTCCATCTGCGCACGACGGTCTTCAGCCTGCTGGCCAAATGCTGCGTCAATTCTCTCTTCGATTTCACGCAACTCAGCAATGCGTTCTTCGACCCTTTGCTCCGCGGCCTGAAGAAGGCGCTCCCTCAATTCAAGCTCTTCGGCGCGCTCCTCGAGTTCAAGCCGTCTACGTTGCAGGCTTTCGAGCACATCCTGCTCACCCGGGGCCATAAAGAACTCGTCAGAAGGCTCCGCTTCTGGTGCTGTTTCAGAAGTCTGGAACTGGCCTGTTGCCTCAGGGTCCAGCACCTCTTCAACAACGGCATCCGGGTCCGCATCCAGGAGTTCGTTCTCATCCTGCGCAAGTGCCGTGCCGATGGCCGGCGATCCGGGAGCTCCAAGCAGAAGAATACTCGTGAGTTTAAACGCACCGACGAGTGCAATCACAACAATTACAATTGGCAACAAGCGCAACGGTGATGATGAATTAGACATAGTGCTCCCCCCTGCTTTCGAGTGCTCTTTATGATGCGCGGTTCAACCGTGAAAGCGCATGTTGTCGCCAGACCTCGCGGCTCGTTGTCGGTGCAGCCTGGCCCGCCCCCACTACAGGTGTCTCATGACGGTCCGAAACAACAGGTGCAACCGGGCGTACCACCTGTCGTGGAGCGGCTGGCTTGGGTACGGGCGCGGTGTCTACAGGCGGCGCAGCGCGCAAGTGGGCAGGCCGCTCGAAGGCTGAAAGCTCTCTCGACATTTCTTCCGCCTTCGCCAGCTTGTCTGACAAGCGTGCTTCTGCATCATCCGTTGTGCTGCGAAGCCCTCTGATGGCATTTTCAGCAGCGAATGTTGCTTGAGAAAGATCCGTCACGATCTCGCGCAATTCATGCTGTGAATCTTTGAGTTTTGAAAGACGCCTGTTCAGGACCACGCAATATGCAACTGTAACCAGCAGCAGAGCCACCAAAAGGAACTCCAGAATCAGTCCAGGTGTGAACTGCGTCATGACATTGGCACCTCTTGTGTAACGGGGAGTTGAGCCCGTTGTCGCCGGGCAGCCCCTTGAGCAATGGTCTGGTGAACCTGAACAGCAATATGGTCTCCCAAACGCCCCATCTTGCCGCGCAACAGGGGAATGCCACCACACCGCAGGTCGATAGTTGCGTTTCGTTTGCAATTCAGCATCAGCGTCTGGCCAACTTCCAGATTCATGGCCTGACTGAGAGGAATTTCCAATTCGTCCAGCACAGCATCAATCTGCATTTCCGTTGACCAGATTTCGTTCGCCAGATGGCTTTCCCAGATCGTATCCCGGCCGAACTTTTCACCCATAAACCCTTGCAGCAGAAGCTCGCGAATGGGCTCCAGAGTGGCGTAAGGAATAAGCAGTTCAATCAGACCACCGCGATCCTCCATATCAACACGAAGCCGCACGAGGATCGCCGCGTTGGCTGATCGTGCAATGGCGGCAAAACGCGGATTGGTTTCCAGTCTGTCGATCTTGAAGGTAACCGGAGATATGGGCTCGAATGCTGCCTGCGCATCGGCGAGGACAACTTCGATCATGCGTTCCACAAGACCGGTTTCGATGGTGGTGAAGGGCCGGCCTTCCACGCGGTGCGAGCTGGCTCCATGCCGCCCGCCCAGCAGCACATCAACGATCGTGTAGATCAGGTTCGATTCGACGGTAAACAGCCCGTAGTTGTCCCATTCCTCAACATTGAACACCGACAGCAGTGCCGGCAGAGGAATTGAGTTCAGGTAATCTCCAAATCGGATCGAGGAGATGTTGTCGAGGCTGACCTCGACATTGTCAGATGTGAAATTGCGCAGACTGGTGGTCATCAACCGTACAAGGCGGTCGAAGACGATTTCCAGCATCGGCAGGCGCTCATAGGACACCATCGCTGAGTTGACGATGGCTCGAATACCGCCTTCCCGGATATCCTCATCCTCAAGGCTGAATCCAAGCAGTGAATCGATTTCGTCCTGATTGAGTATCCGGTCCGCACCGCCACGCTCAAATGCGCCGATGCCTTCGGATTCGATGACACCGCCCCACTCGAAGTCCTCTTCTTCTTCGGGCGCTACACCCTGCTCCTCGAGAGCTGCGCCCCAGGCAGCATCAAGATCCTCACCCTCATCGGTGGCGCCTTGCTCCTCAAGTGCTGCGCCCCACGCAGCGTCAAGGTCCTCTTCTTCGTCGTCACCATTCTGTTCGTCGAGTGCAGCTCCCCACGCCGCATCTAGGTCTTCTTCGCCGTCTGCATCACCGTCAACCTGATCTTCGCCGTCAATAATCACTTGTGACTTTCCCCCTACTGAACCAACATTTCGTGGAACAGAATTTCGTCGATGCGGTGCGGATTGAGCACAAGATTGATCCGACGCAACAATTCTTCTTTGAGTCTGTAGACACCCGCAGACCCTTCCAGATCCTCACTGCGTAGTTCGCGTAGATAAATCTGGAAAATATCCATTATGCGCGGCAACAAGGGATCGATGGCATCTCGCGTCTCGTCGCTTGACATCTCAAGGGCAACCTGGAGTTTGAGATATTGACGGCGCGCATCGCTGTTGCTCAGATTTACGAGCATTTCCGGCATTTCGAAAAACACCGCAGGCTTCACTTCTGCAACTTCCTCGCCTTCCATTGCGCTGCCGCCATCAAGCAACCCCGAAAACCAGACGGCCGCTCCGCCGCCACCGAGCAGCACGGGAACGGCAACCGCAAGGATCAGCATCTTGCCGCTTAGCTTCCGCTTCTTCGGCGCCCCTTCGGTTTCATCACCGTCGGCGTCTTCTGTTGCGTCAGCCTGCTGTTCTTCTTCAGCCATTTTATCCGCCAGTAACCCATTATTGGGCGCTCTTCAGCCGCCCCATCTGCCGACGCGAACACTCGCGCGCGCGTTAAGGTATCTAAAGTCCAATTGGTTAACGAAACCTTGCCAAGCGGACGATCGGCGGGAGGCAATTTGTACCCGGCAATTGCTGCCATGCACCACCTCCTCCCCATCGGGGGGCGTCATAAACTATTGAATAATAAGAATAAAAACTTTGGCACGCTCCCTGCATTGTGTTGTGGCACAGCGCTGGCGGGCTTTGGGCACAACTTGGGGAAGTTGGCCTGGTTCATCGTCGCTGTGATTTTGGGGAATTAACAAAGTTAACGCGACCGATGGATAATGCACTTCTAATTGGACTTTCGAGGCAAATGGCGCTGTCGCATCAGATGAGCGTCGTGTCCAACAACATCGCCAATAGCGGTACTGCTGGCTACAAGACCGAAGAACTTCGCTTCGAAGAATATTTGATGCCGGTCGCAGAAGCCCGCGACGACG
>JAJFHB010000656.1 GCA_021775795.1 Hyphomicrobiales bacterium
TAGACCGCAGTCCTCATGGCAGTTTCAGGCAGCGGTTGGAACGATGGCATGGCCGCCGGCTGATCGATGATTTTGCGGCCAAAGAGCGATGCCACAAGGTCGACGAGCAGAAGCGCGCTCTTGCCGCGATCATCGAGAAAGGGATTGAGCTCGACCAGATCGAGCGACGTGACCAGTGCCGAATCGTGAAGCAGTTCCATGATGAGGTGAGCCTCGCGATAGGAGGCACCGCCGGGAACAACAGTTCCGACACCTGGAGCCAGAGCAGGATCGATGAAATCGACATCGAGGCTGACGTGCAGGTGAGCATCGTGGCGGCGCACTTCGTCGAGAACTTTCTGGATGAGACGGCAAACGCCAAATTCGTCAATCATCCGCATATCCGCGACGTTGACACCACGTTCGCGCAGCAGACTGCGCTCGCCGGGATCAATCGAGCGGATGCCAAACAAATGGAAATGCGTGGGATCGATAGGGTGATGACCGGCATCGCCGAAAACACCGTCAAGCCCCGGCTCGCCACATAACGCGGCCACCGGCATGCCGTGCATGTTGCCGGAAGGCGATGTGGCGGGTGTATTGTAATCAGCATGCGCGTCCAACCAGAGAACAAACAGCTCCTTGTTCTGGGAGCGGGCATGACGTGCAGCGGCATGGACACTGCCCATGGAAAGAGCGTGATCACCGCCCATGAAAATCGGCACTGAACCGTTATCAAACGCACCATCGGCGGCCACGGATATGGCCTGTGTCCAGGCGGCAATCTCGGGATAGTTGCGCATGTGTCCCTCGACCTTCGGCGGTGACTGGGGCGCGCTTGTGAGCGAAACATCTCCAAGATCATCGACACGGCATCCAAGAGCGCTCAACTCGTTTGCAATACCTGCGGTCCGCAGGGCAGCCGGCCCCATACCAGCACCTGGTAAGCCCGCCCCGGCTTCAAGCGGAACGCCAAGCAGAGAAATCGCGGGAAGTTCAGATGATTTGTTTTCAATGTCATTCGTTGCCATTTCCACTCTCCTCGGACCGCCTCGGCGGCGAATTCATATGCTTCAGCCCCTGAGGGGCAGGTTGTTGTTCTCAATGTGTGGTGGATCTCGGCAACAAAATAGGTGATAAATCGGCGATAATTACCTGTAATCTCGCAAATTGTCGGAGTAATTCGCCGTTATGGATGATACAGATCGCAAACTGATTTCTCTCCTGCGGGCGGATGCCCGCCAGCCCATAGCGTCCTTGTCTGCTGCCCTTGGCGTGTCGCGAAGCACCGTAAAGGCGCGCATTGACCGCCTGGTGGAGAGTGGCACGATCCAGGGCTTTACGGTTCTGCTCAGCGCCGATGTGGCGCCCGCATCGGTACGGGCAGTGACCATGGTCGAGGTTGAATCGCGCAGCACAGAGCGTGTGATTTCTCAGTTGCGTGGATTTCCGGAAGTCCGCTCCTTGCAGACCACAAACGGGCGGTGGGATATTATCATGGTGATAGAGACCGCCTCGCTGGCTGAATTTGACGATGTCCTGCGTCAGATACAACGGCGCAGCGGTGTCGCCCGAACCGAAACGAACATCCTGCTTTCTGCCCACAAGGGGGATGCCGGTTTATCGCTGTGAGAGATCGACGCCTTGGAATACGCGTCAGGTGCTCAGCGCCATTACGCCGCCCAGAATCATGGCGATGCCAATCCATTGCCCCATGGAAATGTGCTCTTTCAGAATGACCCATGCCCACAGGATCGTTACGCCGCCAAAGGTTGCGGCCACCACCGCCGCAATTTCCGCATTGGCGCCCGCACTGCCGGAGAAAAGGGCGAAATAACCGCCCGTGTCGAGAATGGCCTGAGCAATGACAAATGGCCACCAGCGCAAAGGAATACCAGGAACTTTGCGGCAAAGCAGAAACCACACGAGCAAGGCAACAAGAGAAAGCATGCGCCCGAACCAGAGCGTTTGAAACTCACCATAGACAGGAACCGCGTGCTGACCTGCAGACACCAGAACCGCATAAGCAAGGCTGGCCATGATGGAGATGATGATCGTTGTGCGCAGGCCGCCGGGTGGCGCATCAGCCTCTGATCCCGCATCCGATTTTTCTGATACAGCGGTCAATGCGACCGTAATGCCTCCGGCAACCGTCACTGCCATGGCAAGCCACTGCAACTCGGTGGGACGGGCACCCAACAGAACAGCGATCATCACAACAAGCACCGGATGCGTTGCAACAATAGCTGCAACGACACTCACCGGGCCCCGTGCCAGCCCTTTGTAGAGCAGTAGCGTCATGGCGGTGGTCGCAACAGCGTTCAACACCAAAAGATGTGCAGCTTCCCAGGTTCGGACGAGCTCCGGGCCAAAAAACAGCCCCCAAATGCTGAGGATCAGGCTGCCCACCACAAGCACGCCAAGCAAGGCTTCTGCGTGACCAAAGGCGCGGCTGGAGAAGCGCGCCATGAAGTCCGCTGTGCCTAATCCCAGTGCGGACAGGCCGCCGCCGATGACCGGTGTCATTATCCCCCCAAAACGTTTTATTGCCCGCTCTGGGGCTGTCTTTTGCTCTCTCCAACATTGTCATGAAGCCGAAACAAATGAAACGATTTTGCCAGTCCATCGAAACGGCATCGAAACACACGCAACCCATTTAGCCGTCAACAGAGAAAATTCTTCAGCAAAGGACGAGCAAAATGACGATCGAAAATCAAAAGACCTTCATGCCTTTCCCAATGAATGTTTCGCAGACGATGGCTCTCGATCAGGTGGCGCATGCGATAATGTTCGTGTTTCAGGCAATATTCGACGTGGTTGCGCGTGCAGGTGAAGCTCATGAAATATGGGCGGCCGAGCGTAGAACCGTCAGTAGCCTTGCCTCCCTCAATGATCGAACCCTTGCCGACATTGGCATCGTCCGCGCTGACATTGTCCAAGTTGCGCGACGAGCGGTCGGGCGGTCGCATTCCTAGGGCCGGTGCAGGCGCGGGATGAATGCCTTGGTGTTCCATCTATTTTGAATCACAACGGAATCCATCCGCACCGCACTCCATGATCCCGTGTGGTGCGGATGGATAATTCGTTGAACCGGGCAATTCCCTATCGCTGCAAAACGCCCTAATGTCGCCCTCCTGAAGAACAGGGCGAACTTGCGTTCGCCACGTCAGGATAAGGACCACCGGTACATGCCGGAGAATGAGCCAGAGACAAACCTTGCCGCCTCGCCGGCACAACAGCGGGCGCTGCTGGAATTTGCGGTGTCGCAAAAGTCGGCCATCTTTTACATTGCGGATATCGATGGTGACCGGCAGGTTCGCTACATGGGTGCGAATTCGGAACAGATTACCGGTCACACCCCAGAAGACTTTCTCAACGACCCTCAATTTGGCACCAAACACATACACCCCGAGGATCTGGCAGGGTACTTGCAGAGTATTCGTGGCCTGAAGGCACAAGGCCATTTTACCCACGAATACAGGTTTGCCTGCAAGAATGGTGAGTACCGCTGGTTCCGTGATGAGTTACGTGTCACTGACGCCACTGAGGCTACCGAATTTGTCGGCTGTATGGTCGATATCAGCGCAGAGAAGAGCGCTGCAATCGCGGCGCGCGCAAACGTCGAGATGTTCAAGTCCATTCTCGATGCAAGCCCTATTCCCATGTCCATGGTGCGGTTTGCGGACCGGGTCATCCTGTTTGAGAACCCGGCTATTCACGAGGTCTTTCGTGAGACACCGGAAACCACGCCCCCGGTTTCGGGCGCCTATGACCTGGACCCTAATGAACGTGACGAATACTTCCGGCAGCTTGGAAAAAAAGGCGCGGTTGATCACTTTGTCATGCACTTCCGCCGTGCGGATGGCACAGAGTTTGTCGGCGCACACTCAGCGCGCCTCGTTGAGTTTGATGGCGAACAGGTTGTCGTCGCAGGTATTGTCGACCTCACAGAACAGCGACGTCGCGAGGCGGATCTTGAACTTGCCCGTCAGACACTTGAAGACGCTATTGAAAGCCTTTCTGAGGGTTTCGTTCTTTACGATCAGAACGACCGACTGCTTATGTGCAACTCGCAATATCGCGCCTTTCATGGTGACAGTGCCGACTTGCTGGTGCCGGGTGCGTACTGGCCTGACGTCACACGCGAGCGTGGCCGGCGCGGGATCTTTCAGGAAGCCTCCGAAGACTTTGAAAAATGGCTCGAAGGCCAACTCTCAGAACGCGGCACCGCCCATCGCGAAGTATTCGCCTCGGAAGGCGGCCGGTGGTTTGAATACTCACACCGCAAAACACGTCAGGGGGGATTTGTTTCTGTCTGGCGTGACATCACCGAACGTGTGGTCATGGAAGAGGCCTTGCGTCACAGTGAGGAACAGTTCCGCAGTATCGTTGAGGGGCACCCTTTGCCGGTTTGGATGGTCGATCTCGAAACCGCTCGCATTCTCTACGAAAGCCCGGCAGCAGCGGAGATGGTCGGTCGCGAGGGCTCTTCAAGTGATGCCGTCTACACAACCGATCATGTTCCTGACAAGGCGTTCCGTGACAAGGTGAATGCTCAACTTCGAAGATCCGGTTCAGTGCTCAATGCGGAGTGTGAGTTGCAGCGCAAGGACGGATCGCGCTTTTGGGCCTCGGTGAACGATCGCCTGATTTCACTTGGCGGGCGCGATGTCTCCATCACAAGTTTTGTAGACCTCACCGAAAGGCGCGAAGCCGAAGCCGAAATGGTGCGGCAACGCGAGCGCCTGCACCAGAACGAAAAACTGAGTGCGCTCGGTGAATTGCTGGCAGGCGTTGCTCATGAGCTCAACAATCCGCT
>JAJFHB010000657.1 GCA_021775795.1 Hyphomicrobiales bacterium
TCTCATTGAAAACCGGCCTGCCATTGACGAGAAGTGTCCGCCCGGATTTAACCTTCTGATTGATCGCCACAGGGTTGCCGTCCCGCAGCACGCGGGTCGTCACATCCTTATCGAAGTTTCCGATATCGAGCAGCTCAGCCACAGATTTGCCGCAGACATCCTCCCTCTTGATGTCGTTAAGCTCCTCACAGGCGCTGTTGATCCACAAGAGACGCGGCGTTGCATCACACACCCACAAACCATCTGCCATTGCGTCAAACACTGACAGCATCTGGCGCACCAGATCGGCTTCAAAGTGAGAGCCAAAATCAGGGAGAGTGTTTTCAGGTTCCATGGGCGGGGCCAATATTCATTATTGAATAATGAACCACAGATGATCTCAATTGCAAAGCAATTGTGCGACTGCCGCCTCACGATGTGCTGGTTAGTTAGCGGCTGTGCCGTCTTGTGTCCTCAGCTCCACGCAATTTAAAAAGCAACGTAGTTACGCAGCGGCAACTTCTTCCAGGAACGCAGAAACGTGCTTACGCAGGATCGTAGCCTGATCGCCAAGTGAAGATGCAGATGTCTGGACATACCCCGCAGCTTGCGCGGTTTCATCAACGGCGCCGGAAATGTCTTCCACATTTCGCGCTACATTCATTGTTCCCGATGCCGCATGCTGAATGCTTCTCGAGATTTCCTGCGTTGCGGAAGTCTGCTCCTCTATCGCAGTGGCAATCGCGCCTGTAATCTCATGGACTTCTGTCATGATTTCGACAATGCCGCCAATCGCTTCAACAGCGCTGCTGGTGGAACCCTGAACGCTTGCGATGTGTTGTGAAATTTCTTCCGTCGCCTGGGCTGTCTGGCTGGCCAGCGCTTTCACTTCACCGGCGACCACTGCAAACCCCTTGCCCGCATCTCCGGCTCGGGCCGCTTCTATGGTCGCGTTTAGTGCAAGCAGATTTGTTTGTTCGGCGATGGCCTGGATCAACGTTACAACATCGCCTATGCGCTGTGCAGCATTAGAGAGTTCTGCAACTTCTGCGTTGGTTTGATCTGCGCGGGTCGATGCATCAGTAACAACCTGTGTTGCACGTGATACCTGTTGCCCAATCTCGTTGATCGAGATTGAAAGCTCATCTGACGACTGCGCAACGGCCTGAACATTGGCAGACGCCTCACCTGTTGAGGTATTTGCAGCACCAGTGAGGCTGCGCGTTTCGTCTGCAATGCCAGACAGCGTGTTTGCTGTTTCTGCCATTTGCCCGCCGGCTTCGTTAATGCCGCCCAGCACTTGTCCGACACTCTCCTCGAAGCCTGAAATCAGCTCGCGCAACTTGCTTTCACGCGAGGCCCGTGCGGTTGTTTCACTCAGTTGTTCGCCCTCAAGGCGTTGGCGCTGGATCGCATTGTCTCTGAAAACCGAGATGGAACGCATCATTGCACTCACTTCATCTTTGCCGGTCATTTGCGGAACTTCAATGTCGATGTCATTGTCAGCCAGACGTTCCATCGCGTTTACAGCCCGACCTATGGACCCTGTTATGTAACGAGCGACATATAGTGCGAATGCTGAGACGCAGGCCAGAATGAGAACGAGCGAGCCTGCAGCGGCAACAATTGCGATACGTGACTGGCTGCCCACTGCACTGGCGGATTCCTCTGCCGTAGTGTTTACACGCGTCGAAAGGGACGTCACTGTTTCCTGAACTGCCTCGAGTTTGCTGTTCAGCACATGAGCCGTCGGGATACTGGTCACAGCCTCACCAGAAATCGCTATTCGTGTTGACGCGGACCAGTTGTCCAGCGAAGCAAGCGCACCTTCGGCTTCGAGCAGGATTTCATCGCTGAGACCGGCTGCGGAAATGGTCGACAGCGCATCACGTACGGTCGATGTTGCATTGTCAAACTCTGGCAAATACTCATCCGGCAGGCGAAGCTGGGTCATTGCCAGAACACCGCTGGCAATTTCATTAGCCTCTGAAAGCTGCGATGCGGCAATGCCGGCACCGTGCTGTGCCGTCAAGGCTCGGGCCATGACGTCTTGAGTTTCGCTGGTGGAAGACCAGCCGATGTATCCGACCAAAGCCACTGCAAGAAGGCCGGTCAACGACATTACGGCGACAATAATTCTCAAACGGGTGCTAATGGACATGTCGATGCTTCCCTTTAGTTCGGCAATACGGGTACCGGAGTGTCCGTATTCTCAGCGGTCAGTGACTGCAGAAATGCCAACAAATCCTGGCGCTCAGAATCATCAATTTCAATTGGCGTCATGAGAGGCGAGAGTGAATCTCGCACAATGCCGCCAGACTCATAGTGAAAGATTACCGCCTCAAGATCATCGACCGAACCATTGTGCATGAAAGGTGCCCTGTAGGTCAGATTGCGCAGGCCCGGTGTCTTAAATGCGTGTATCGCAAGCGGATTGTCTGATTCATACTTCGCGCGACCAATGTCATCCGTTGACAGACCGATGTCGTGAAACAGATTGTCGGTGAAGTTCCAGCCTGTGTGACAGCCACTGCACTGGGCCTCTCCAACGAAAAGTTCGAAGCCTCGTTTTGCAGATTCGGATATTGCGCTCTCGTCACCCTCAACCCAGCGATCAAACGGTGCCACACCGGACACGATTGTGCGTTCGAAAGTGGCGACTGCTGTAAGAATTGTATCCCTTGTGACACCTTCGCCGGGAAACAGACGCTCAAACCAGGTTGCGTATTCTTCAATAGCGCTCAGGCGATCAATGATCTCTGGAAACTTGCCGTTCATCTCCACGGGCGCTGTCATTGGTCCAGCGGCCTGTTCCTCCAGGCTTGCTGCACGTCCATCCCAAAAGAAATACGGTGTCCATGCATGATTAAGCACTGTAGGCGCGTGGCGACCAATCGGTTCATTTGCAGCGCCTACTGCCGTTGCAACAGGTGTTTCATAACCAAATGAGGGATTGTGACAGCTGGCGCACGTCATATTCTGAGCGCCGGACAATCGGGGGTCGTAGAACAACATTTTCCCCAACGTGGCCATATGAAGTGAGTATGGAGCCTCTGCGGGAAAGGGAATTTCCGTAGGTCGTTGGAATTCGCTGCGCATATCGTTTGAAGCTGATACGGACACAGCAATTGGCAAGGCAACAGCAATGCCGGCTGCCACTGCGATGAGAGAATTTCGCATATTGTTCATTTGCCCCTACCCCCGACCCGATAAATATTTGTGTTACTCAAACAACGAGCTTCGGAAGATTGCAGAGGCTTGGTTAACAAATCCCTTTGAGTACAAACGATAATTCATCAAACAATCAAATTGCCGTGATACCTCCCACTAGATGGAATCCGGATTCACATGCTAGATTGGAAATTAACCGTTTGCCGGCTGATCAGGCCTGCAGCGACGAAAGTGGGACAGAAAAGTCTGGCCCCGAAGTGGATACGATGAAGTTAGAAAGCAGTGTCAGCATCACTGCCACCGCCTCTGAACACGGCCCCTGGAATCCAGGCATTTCCTCAGAACTGCCAAGTGAACTGTGGACGCATTCTACGGTGTTTCGCGAAGACAACGTAAGCACGGGGCTCAACACGGCGCTTGAGTTTCAGGATTTTTGCGGAATCCCGGCACAATCGCTGACTGCCTTTCGCACAGAGCGCCTCATGGTGCATGAACTCCTCGTGCGTATCACTGCAAATCTCAATGTGCCTGACGGACCCAATGACGAAGATCTGGGTGTGAATTTCCGGAAAATTGCATCATGCATCCTGACGAAGCACCTCGCGCCGCATCGCCAAGCGATGAACTTGCTGCTCACCGACGTCAGGCAACAGGCGGACAATATCATCATGTCCGAACTGTCCGAATTCCTGTTCGCACCGACAGCCCGGGTCAGCCCCGCGCCGAAACCTGTACGAAAGATTTTCAGCTGGCTGTTCCCGCGCAATACAGAAATTGAGAAACGCCGTGGTCCCGAGAAAACCGAATCGCGTGAAAAGTCAGCGCTAAAACGTTGGCATGAGCCAGACAGCGAGACGACAGACAGCCTCCAGCGCTCGTGTTTTGAAGCGCTGGCAATCGTCATCACCGCCATCATGGCAAAGCGCGGCCGCGTGATTGGAGACCAACGCCTGATCGCGGATATGGCGCTCACGTTCGTAAACAACACTTACGGCAGTCACACTATCGGGGAAGCGCTGGAACCGCTCATCCGGCGAGCCGCCGAGGCGGAAGGTTTCAGGTTCCTGCCGGTACAGGCTGAACCTGTTGTTATGAACGTCAAAGGCGCTTCTGGTGCCGGCAAGAGCACCATGCGATCGCGCCAGCAACAATTGGCGCAGCGGCTTGAGATTGACTGGGCCGACTTTGCTGTGATCAGCCCCGACATCTGGCGCAAATTTCTGCTCGATTACGACAGCCTCGGCGATAACTACAAATATGCCGGCACATTTACAGGCCATGAAATCGAGGTCATCGACAAGAAACTGGACCGGTATATGGCCAGAAAGGCTGCCTCCGGCTGCATGTCGCATCTTCTCATTGACCGGTTCCGCTTCGACAGTTTCGTGCCGGAGACGGATGGCGATGAGGCAAGCAAGCTGCTGACGCGTTTTGGCCACCTCATATACATGTACTTCATGATCACTCCTCCTGAGGCGACGGTCGAGCGCGCCTGGTTACGAGGCCTCAGGGTTGGCCGTTTCAAATCCGTGGACGATCTTCTCGCTCACAACGTTGAAGCCTATACAGGCATGCCCAACCTGTTCTTCACCTGGGCATTGAGAACGAGGAAGCGGGTTCACTATGAGTTTCTGGACAATAGCGTGAAAGCTGGCGAGCAACCCAAAACTGTTGCATTTGGCTGGAACGGCGAAATGAACATTCTCGATCTCAAGCGATTGATTGATGTCGACCGCTTCCGAAAGATAAACATCGACGCAAAGACGCCGAACGGCGTCTATCCACAGGCGCACATGGCAGTGGAGCAAAACCTGGAGTTTCTGAAGCAATGCGCCCACTCCATTCCAGCGATCAATCTTGCGGATAGGGAGACAGGCTACATTTACGCCCGCCTGGAACAGGGCAAGTGGGCCTACCGGGATGAGAAGTTCATATCCGGCCTGAGTGAGGACGAGGAAGTACGGGCTGCCCTTGAGGCTTTTGGCCCAGCGACTGAATTGGGCGGAGCCGGATCGGCGCACGAGTTACGGCCATTGGATGTCAGCATGACACACACGCTTGGAAGCTGGGGCAATCAGAAAACAAAACGGGAATGAAGTACGCCGGCCAGCGTGCCGCCAGCCGGCGCAATTCAGTCAAACAGCGGACTAGCTTATTGCAGGCGCCGTTGGATCAGAGGCCAGGTGGCCGCGCTTAACCCACACTCTCGCACCCTCCCCGCCTGCCTTTAGTGTTGAGCGATAGCCTTTCGGCAGCCGTAGCCAGGAGTGCATTTCGAATTCTTCTCCACTCTCGGCAAAACCACCTTCAATCACCAAAATTTCCATGCCCTCAGGGGCAGAGATCACTACGTCAGTATTCGCCGTCCAGAGTTCCATCGACACTTCTTCATGCGCGTCGTCGTAAAGCGGCATCACCTTGACGCCGGAGCGGTTCGGGTCGTCCGTCAAGACGGTGTTGTTTGTATCGATACGCACCTGTTTCCGGTCCGCCATATCAAATTGCCAGAGTTTTACAAAGATCACGCAACCCGGTGCTGATCCCGGAGTGTGACTGGATTCCGGCGGATTGCGTACATAGGTGCCCGCCGGAAAATCGCCGTGCTCATCCTGAAAAACACCTTCGAGAACGAGAAACTCTTCACCGCCCGTATGGGTGTGGGGAGAAAACGAACTTTCCGGTGCGTATCTGACAATGGATGTTGCCCGGGCAACTTCATCACCAATGCGATCCAGCATGCGACGATCGACGCCCGGCATGGGCGAACTTTTCCACTCAAGCCTGGCGGCATGAACCGCTACCCGGGATGAAAAATCTGCGTTGAGTTCCATGAGATTTTTTCCAGTTTTCAAGATACGCCCGTCTTATAACGCGCTTGTTCTACGACGCACTGGGACGTTGCGAAACACGTTGGCGCCAGTCCTGCAGATTTGTGCAGTCTTCCGGTATAGCCACTTGCGCTGCATCGGCAAACATCAAACCCGCGTAGGCCGTTATGTCCGCAACGGTGAATGTGTCTCCGGCAAGATATGGCTGAGCCGACAACACGCCGTCCAGATACTTCATACCCGTTTGAGCGCGTTGGCGCTGATGCTGTCCCCACTCGGCACACTGGTAGGTTTCAATATCTGGCCCAAGGCCTGGTGTCGCGTGATGGAAATACGTCGCTACCGCATCCAGCAAACCTGTTTCGGCCCGGCGTTGCATCATATGAATAGAGGCGCGCTCCTGCGGGGTCTGGCCGGTAAGGACCGGTTCTCCCGAGAAATGATCCAGATACTCTGTAATGGCAGAGCATTCAGCGATCATCGTGCCATCGTCCAGTTCAAGGACTGGAACGGCGCCTGAAGGGTTCTTCGCAAGAAACTCGGGCTTTTTGTGCTCACCTGCCGGCACATCAACGCTGACAAACTCAACCTGGCCCAGCAAGCCCTTCTCTTTCAACGCCATTCTCACCCGTGCCGGATTTGGAAATCCTTCATACTCGTGAATTTTCATGCTACGCCTCCATGTATCTATCTATCGATAGGTAGACAAATAGAAGTTGGCGTGCGTCTCTGTCAAGCCTATCTATTGATAGGTTGATAACAAAGCGGTGAT
>JAJFHB010000658.1 GCA_021775795.1 Hyphomicrobiales bacterium
TTCCGGCATCCTGCTCGATAACGACCAGATTTGAGCCGGCGAAAACTTGCTCTAGCGTCTCAAGATAAATCCGTCGCCGTGTTACATCTTCGGCTTTCGAATATTCCTCGAGAACGGACAGGAAGCGTTGCGCTTCACCAACGGCTTCAGCGACAACCCGGCCGCGATAGCCTTCTGCAGCCTCACGCAGCTGCGCCGCCTCACCACGAGCTTCACCCAAACGTCGGTTCGAATAGCGCGTCGCTTCTTCGATAAACTTTTCCTGGTCCTGCTTGGCACGTTGAACTTCTTCAAACGCATCAGCTACCGCTTCGGGAGGATCCGCACCTTCAATCTTCACACCAGTAATTCTGATACCCGCGCCATAGGAGTTCAGTGTTTCCTGCAGCAGCTCTGTAGCTGTCGCTTCAGCATCGTCGCGGCCTGTGGTCCGAAGCGTCTGCGCTTCAGTACGGCCCACGACTTCGCGCATCACACTTTCCGCCACCACGGTGATAAGCTGTTCCTGCTCCCGAACATTGAAGAGAAAGCTGCGTGGATCTGATATGCGCCAAAGCACCGAGAAATCAATCTCGACCATATTCTGGTCGGCCGTCAGCATGAGACTTTCGCTGGTCGAACCACGACCACTGCCAGCGCCAATGCTCACCACGTGCTCAAACTGCACAGCGGGGGTTTCCACGGTCTCAAAAGGCCACATATGAAAGTTCAGGCCCGGACCGCTGTCGCCATCCTTTGCCTCGCCAAACAGCAGCTCAATACCGAGCTGATCCGGCTGCACCTGATAGGCCGCCTTGAAGAGGTAGCCGCCCAACAGAACTATGCCGATGACGATCCACATCGTGCGTCCCGGCAACATACTGCCGATGCCTGCACCACCGCCGCCGCCGCTTCCGCCGCTTCCGCCGCCACCGCCAGGAAGGATGTTCCTGAGCGTCTCCTGGCCCTTTTTGATAAGATCCTCAAGATCCGGCTGGTTCTGCTGGCCGCGGCCACCGGAACCATTTGATCCCTGACCCCACGGACCGCGGTTGTCGTCACCGCCGCCGCCGCCGCCGCTTTGATTACTCCAAGGCATGTTCTGACTAATCCTTCCGAGCTAAAGGTGCTCTTGTCTCACACATATGGAGCGCGCACGCTCCCTTGCTCTAACGTTCGAGCGTCAAATGCACATCCGTGCCTAAAGCTGATTCCCGAAATCTTGCGCGTTATAGGCCACAGCGACAAACTGCGCAACGCGCAAACCGTCTGGCATCCCTCGACCGTGAACAGGTCGTCTGTTCCACTGTCGGTGCATCCCAAGTCGCCACATTACTAAACTATTGCCACTCACAACGATACGTTCTCAACCCACATGTTGGATCTAATCATTCAGCAAGTGTTTGAAAGAGACCCTTTGTCTCACGCTTTCAACGCCTTGGCATGGTGAGCCATATGTTCACCCATAAAGCTGGCGATGAAATAATAACTGTGATCGTAGCCCGGCTGCAGGCGCAATTGCAATGGATGCCCAGCTTTCTCACAGGCCGCGTCAAGCAGATCAGGTTTCAGCTGCTCCTGCAAAAACCCGTCTGCATCGCCCTGATCCACAAGCAAAGGCAACCGCTCCTGTGCATCGGCGACAAGCGCGCAAGCATCATGCGCAAGCCATGTGGCGCGATCACTTCCCAGATAACCGCCGAGCGCCTTGTGGCCCCAGGCACATTGGCTTGGAGCGCAGATTGGTGCAAAGGCTGAGACAGAGCGGTACTTTCCCGGGTTCCGAAGAGCGATGGTCAGGGCCCCATGCCCGCCCATAGAATGTCCGAATATCCCCTGACGCTCCGGATCAACCGGAAATTCCGCATTTATGAGAGCCGGCAGTTCTTCGCAAACATAGTCATACATTTGATAATGCCGCGACCAGGGTTCCTGTGTCGCGTTGACGTAAAAACCGGCTGCAAGGCCAAAATCGTATGCGCCATCGGGGTCATCTGCAACATCATCGCCCCGGGGACTTGTGTCAGGCGCCACGACCGCAACGCCATGCTCGGCGGCATAAGCCTGGGCACCGGCCTTGGTAACAAAATTCTCATCTGTACAGGTCAGCCCCGAAAGCCAGTAGACAACCGGTACGCGACCACCTTCAGCCTGTGGCGGCAGATAGATTGCGAAAGTCATGGTGCAATTGCAGGCCTCTGAAGCATGCGAAAAGCGCAACTGCTGCCCGCCAAAACTTTTGACCGTACTGAGGCGTTCCGCACTCATGAACTTCTCTCCTTGTAAAAAACAGGCGCCCCGACCGCTTTGGAACGAGGCGCCTTATGCAGACTTATTTTGACTTAGTAGATGACAACCGAACGGATTGAAGTGCCCGCATGCATGAGATCAAACGCGCTGTTGATGTCCTCAAGCGGCATCGTGTGCGTGATCATCGGGTCGATTTCGATTTTTCCATCCATATACCAATCGACGATGCGTGGCACATCCGTGCGCCCGCGAGCGCCACCAAATGCAGTACCTCGCCAGACCCGGCCCGTAACCAGCTGGAACGGGCGCGTGGCGATTTCCTGGCCTGCCCCGGCAACACCGACAATGATCGATTCACCCCAACCCTTGTGGCAGCACTCAAGCGCTGCCCGCATAACCTGGACGTTGCCAATACATTCGAACGAATAATCCGCGCCACCGCCGGTGAGTTCTACCAGGTGTGCCACCAGATCTTCATCACCAAGCTCACTTGGATTGACGAAATGGGTCATGCCAAACCGCTCACCCATGGCCTTGCGATCATTGTTCAAATCAACACCAACGATCTTGTTGGCGCCAACCAGACGCAATCCCTGCAATACGTTGAGGCCGATACCGCCCAATCCAAACACGACGCAATTGGCGCCAGGCTCAACCTTTGCCGTGTTGATGACTGCACCGATGCCGGTGGTGACACCGCAACCGATGTAACAGATCTTGTCGAATGGAGCGTCTTCGCGGACTTTTGCCAGGGCGATTTCCGGAAGCACGGTGTAATTGGCGAACGTGGAAGTGCCCATATAGTGAAAAATGGGCTCACCATCGATAGAGAAACGGCTGGTTCCATCCGGCATGAGGCCCTGCCCCTGTGTCACACGAATGGCCTGACAAAGATTTGTCTTACCCGAGGTGCAATATTCGCACTGACGGCATTCCGGCGTGTACAGCGGAATAACGTGATCGCCTTTCTTCACCGAGGTGACGCCAGGCCCTGTATCAACAACGACGCCTGCACCTTCGTGTCCCAGGATCGCCGGAAATATTCCTTCCGGATCGTCCCCGGACAGGGTGAACTGGTCCGTGTGGCAGATGCCGGTCGCCTTGACCTCGATCAGCACTTCCCCTTCTTTCGGCCCTTCCAGCTGAACCGTCGTAATTTCAAGTGGCTTGCCTGCGCCGACAGCCAATGCAGCCCTTACGTCCATTTAGTATCTCCCTCGAATAAACGGATATTGCAGCCTTTGTGACGGCCGCGAGTTTGGCAGTCCGAACGCAACCTTGCAACACGCAAAACTTCGTGTTTGCGAGGAATACGGCGGGCTTTCAGGCAGCATCTACGCCAGAGCCCGGCGCAAATCCTCAATCAGATCATCAACATCTTCAATGCCAACCGACAGGCGGACAAGACCATCATCGATGCCGATCTTGGCACGTATTTCTGGTGGAATCGACGCGTGGGTCATGATTGCAGGATGCTCGATCAGGCTTTCGACGCCGCCCAGGCTTTCTGCCAGGGCAAAGAGC
>JAJFHB010000659.1 GCA_021775795.1 Hyphomicrobiales bacterium
CATGCATCGCCGCAATGGCATGTGCGGTGTCTTTGCCATAAGTGCTGCTCCAGCGCTTGAGCAGCCAGGGCGGGGTGTTCAAGGTCGCCGCATCTTGTTGCGCAAGGATGGTTTCTGCCTGCTCGGAAAGGCGGCGCAAGACGGCATTCACAAGGCCCTTGAACGGGCGGGCATTGCGGTCGGCAGCAGCGCACTGAACCGCCAGATCAATCGCTGCATGGGGAGGTGTCTCCAGAAACAACATCTGGGTGGCGCCAATCTGGAGGATCTCGGCCGTCGGTCCCGCGCCTTTTGGCAACGGCTTTTTCAGGAAGCGATTGAGGGCATCAGAAATCTGGCCTCGGCGTCTTGTGGCAGTGGTCACGAGGTTGCGCACCAGGGCCCGATCCCGGGAATCGGTTTTCGCGAGGCCTCCGTGCGTGATTTCGTGCTGGAAAACGTCCTCCAGGGTCCTGTTTTCCCGCAGGAGACGATAAAGCAGGCGCACCGCCTCGCGCCGCGCCGCCAGTCCCTTTTGATTTTTATCGGTCATGCATCTGTCCCATACGGCTCACCTGCCGCATTGGGGGATGCCGCGTCAACCCCAGGGCCCGCCGTCGGCCTTGCCTCTGTTTGACGAGTGGCGTGTTATCGGCACGCTTGGTCCCGATGGTTGTGACCGAGGGAAGTTGCCTGGTGTGGATCTTGCGCCCGCCAATTGCTCCAGGGCTGCAATCCGGTTTTCGGTATTGGGGTGTGTCGAGAACAGCTTGTCCATGCGCGCACCGGACAGAGGATTGATAATGAACAGGTGCGCTGTGGCCGGATTACGCTCCGCCTGATTGTTCTCGATCGCGGGTGCTGAGCCTGCAATCTTTCGTAAGGCCGAAGCGAGTGCCAGCGGATTTTGCGAAATTTCCGCACCCATGCGATCTGCTGCATATTCCCGCGTTCGACTGATCGCCATCTGCACCAGCATGGCCGCCATTGGTGCCAGAATCATGATCGCGATGGACCCGATCAGGCCGACGGCATTATCCCGCCGGCCGCCGAAGAACAAGGCAAAATTGGCAAGCATCGATATGGCGCCGGCGATTGTGGCGGTGACCGTCATGATCAATGTGTCGCGGTTTTTGACGTGGGCGAGTTCGTGCGCCATGACGCCGGCGACTTCATCCGGTGTCAGGCTCTTCAGCAGGCCCGTGGTCGCGGCAACGGCCGAATTTTCAGGGTTGCGACCGGTGGCAAATGCATTGGGCTGCTCGTTGTCCATGATGTACACCCGCGGCATCGGCAGTTGAGCGTTGCGGGCAAGCCGTTCGACGGTTGCATAGTAGGCCGGTGCCGTGCGCGCATCGACCTCACGGGCGCCATACATGCGCAACACCATCTTGTCGGAGTTCCAGTAGCTGAAGACATTGAGACCAAGCGCTACAACAAAAGCTATGGCCATGCCCCCGGTACCGCCGAGCAGAAAACCAATGGCAAGAAACAGGCCGGTCATTGCTGCGAGGAGCAGCCCGGTACGAAAAATATTCATGTCTACCCTTATAAAGCCCAAAAGCGCCTGCTTGCTGCAGCACTTTGTCCAAGATCACTTCCGTATAAACGTGAGGCGATCTAGCCTATATGTTGGGATCACGACCACGTTCTGCAAGATGGATACGCCCGAATGAACGGCGACGACGACAAGCAAAACCCTGAAGATAAAACGGGTAAACGGGCATTGCCGGCTGCTGCACAGCGCGCCCTGGCGGAAGCTGAGGCGCGGCGTAAACAGGCTGTTGATGAGCTGCGTTCAACAGAGCTTCAAGGGCGCGATGGGCCCGAACCGACACGATATGGCGATTGGGAAAGCGGTGGTCTCTTGAGCGATTTCTAGTTTACCCGACACGGTGCGACGGGTTCAGCCTTACAAGACGGTATCGAAATAGTCTTTGGCAAAGTCAACCAACTCACGGGTCGAAAACAGGACTGCATCGGCACATCCAATGGTCCCGGTTTTGGCCTTGGCGCCGGCGAGAAAAGCTCTGCCGATTTCGGGAAAATACGTATCATTGTCGTCGGCCATGTCCTGCATATCCATCCACATGCGCGTGCCATTTTGCCGCCAGAGGTTTCGGCGAAGTGTAAGGCGGCGTTTCTCGCACAATGATTCTGCAAAATGCAGAGATGTGCAGCGGTTAAAGCCAACACCAAGCAGCAGTGTGGTGCTGGCCATTTCATAGAGCACTTCAAATGGTGTGCCGCGTCCTTCGGATACATCCAGCGTATGGGCAGCCACAATGGAGGCAGCGTCAGGTCCGTTGGCGCATACAGCGCTTGTGGGATGGTTGCTGCGTAATGTTCCAGGCGCGGTGCGAAAGGCCTCGGTGATGGCGCCCATGGCAGAGGGCGTGGTTGCCACATCGAAGACCGGCATATGTTGCCTGATTTCCTCAAACAGATGTTCGGGTGGACGCGGCTCGGGCCAATCAACAGGGTCGTGCCCCTGTGGTGTTGCCGTCGGCATTACAAGCGTTCCCTGCTCGCCTAAGACAGATTGCAAGGCGCGCACAACAGAAGGGGCGCCGCCAATGACCCAGCCAATGGCGCTGAGAGAAGAATGCACCATGAGGGTCGTGCCGGGCGCAATGCCGAGGGCAGACATCTCCCGGCAGAGGCTTGTCTCGTTTTGAGCATCCTGGATGATCATGGTCTTGTTGCCTTAACTCACTGCGGTGCCGGCCGCCATTGTGCTGCAGAGCTGTCACCGTTCCTTGTCAGCATGAGAATAGCAGTTGCTCTTAACCGCAGGATATTTTGAAATTCGATAACAAGCGATCTTTGGCGCGCGCAAAGAAAAAGGGCGCGTCCACGACACGCCCTCGTTTCGTGATTTGTGGCCGGTCTATTTGTTCTGCCGGTTCTCAACAAGATCATCGACAACTGCCGGGTCGGCCAGTGTTGATGTGTCGCCGAGATTTGAGAAATCATTCTCAGCGATCTTGCGGAGAATGCGGCGCATGATTTTGCCTGAACGTGTTTTCGGCAGACCCGGTGCAAACTGGATGACATCCGGTGTTGCAATGGGGCCGATTTCCTTGCGAACCCAACCTTTGAGCTCCTTGTTCAGTTCCTCACTGGTCTCCTCGCCAGCCATCAAGGTGACGTAGCAATAGATGCCCTGACCCTTGATGTCGTGAGGATAGCCAACAACGGCGGCCTCTGAGACTTTTTCGTGCGCCACGAGCGCGGATTCGACTTCTGCCGTTCCCATACGGTGACCGGAGACGTTGATCACATCATCAACGCGCCCGGTAATCCAGTAATAGCCATCCTCATCGCGACGGCAGCCATCGCCGGTGAAGTACGTCCCTTTGTAGGTGGCAAAATAGGTTTCGACGAAGCGATCGTGGTCTCCGTAGACCGAGCGCATCTGGCCGGGCCATGAGTCGAGCAATACA
>JAJFHB010000660.1 GCA_021775795.1 Hyphomicrobiales bacterium
GTGCACCCTCAGCATCACCCTGGGTCAAAAGTCGAAGAGCCATATCACTGAGGGCCGCCATCCGCGCGCGGCCATCAGCGAGTTTTTCCGCCTGCACCGCACGGGCGCGTTCTTCGATGGCGCTATTTCGTTCAGACCACGCCAGAATACCGATAACGGCAAAAATCACTGCGGCAATAACCGCGCCGACAGTCATTGTGCGTTGCAACGATTGCTGCCGTTTTTCGCGTGATACGGCACGCTCATTGGATTGAGCGATAAAGGCACGCTCGTCCTCGTTGAACCTGGAGGGGTGTTCAAGCAGCCAAAGCTTGGCGCGATCAAGCATCAAATCCGAGAGCAACCCCTTGTTGCGATCTTCATTGTTGAGCGCCTGCCAGTCAGCAAGGGCCTGTTCCAGGCGCGCCTTGCCAATGAGAAACTCGCTTTCCTCATCAAGCCAGCGCACAAGCTGCGGCCAGACCCGAAACAGGGCCTCGTGGGCAACTTCCACGATTGTTTCCCGCTTGCTTGTTGACAGTTCCGGAAGTGAGGAATGGCCTTGTGCTGATGCAGAGCCGCCATGGGTTACCAGCAATCTTGCGGCAACCAGCCTGTCGATGTAGCTCCGGGAGTTTTCGGGGAGGTCCGACATCTTCGCGGGCCGCCGAACGAACTCACCATCCTCGTTGACCCGGACCAGTTCCGGAATGAAGGCATCGCGCAGAACGTTGTAATCAACTGCGTCCGGGCCGCTTTCCGGCAAAGCTTCGTGCACGGCAAGACGAACAGCATTTTCCAGCGGGTTCAGGCCGCTTCTGGGGTCTCCCAGGCTTTCATAATGCTCAAGTGTCAGTGAGCCTGTTTCCCCGTAACGCTCATACAACCGCTGGAGTGTATAAGCGATCAGGGGCAGGGCGTCTGAACTCTGTGCATCAGAGCGCAATGCCGACACGAAGCCATCTTCAACAGTTAGACCCACGAGCTTGGCCGGACCACGCACCAGCGTGCCAATTCGCTCCAACGGCATGGGATCCAGAAGAAACGGATCAAAAGGCACATTCAGTCCGTCAGCAGTCTGAAGGTGGCCCAAAAAGTCCGAGCGAATGGTTGCCACGCCGACGAAAGGCATCCGCGGTGCCAGAATGTGGTTTAGCAACGTAAAAAATTCACGGGCTTCCGCCCGGTCAGAAATGGTGAACAGTTCTTCAGCCTGATCGATAGGCAGAAGAATCCGCGCATCAACAGCCGAATGGGTCTGTCGAATTGTTCTTGCCACTTCCCGAAGGCATTTTTCAGGAGAGCCGCTTCGCAGTTCTTTCTCCCAACTCTCCCGGCGTTGCAGAAATTTTTCCTGTTGCTTCTCCGTGAGCACACTTCCCGTACGCACGGTGCCCAGTGTGAGGGCATCAATAAGCATTCCAACCGGATCAAACTCTGGCCGGAAAGGGGGGAGCACAACCCAGTTTCTGGTGTCACGCTTTAACCTTGGAATGAGCCCTGCATTGAGAAGCGATGACTTGCCTGATCCCGATGCACCGAGCACGGCGATCAGCGGCGCACCATCCGCACTCCATCGACTTCGAAGTGTTTCAATGAGCCGGCTGATTTCTTCTTCGCGGCCAAAAAACACGGCTGCCAATCGCTCGTCAAAGGAGCTCATGCCAGGAAATGGTGACGTGCCTTTCGGCATGTCGAAACCTTCCGACGATTCGAGAGCAATCTCACGGAGAGCATTGCCAAGTCGTTCAAGGCCTCCCGGCCGATCGACAGTTAGATTGATGGCTTGAAGATCGCTACCCAGTTCTGATGCATCAGCAGGGAGCTCGATAACGGGAAAGATCGCTTTGCCCAACGCACGCGCATGCGAATACTCAACCTGACACCAGGTCGAGTTGGCCCAGTTTTGCGTCTGAATGACAATGATCGCCTGCGCGCGCTTTACCTCTCGATAAAGCGTCGTCTCCCAATGGGCGCCGGGTTTGATGCCGGCTTCCTTGTCAAAATCGAGGAAAATGTTGCTGAAACCGTCAGCGTTCAGCCATTCAAGCAGCGATGATGCTGCTGCGTTGTCCAGGCTCGAATGGGAAATGAAAATTCTGGCCATGATTCAGGATCTCGACCCCAGGCGAAACGAAGTCCGGGACCATCCCGGAGTTCTGCGCGTTCAGTTCCCTGACGGGAGTGTAGTTGAAAGCATCGTGTGTCCGCAATTCCGTATGCGGTCATAAGTTCGTCATCATCAAAATTGACGGCAACGTCATCGTTTCATTGGTTTAAAGGCCCAAGAGATGGTCTGTTCACCCTTACTTCAGCACCCAACTTGATGTAGCGTCGCACATCTGGGACCAAGGAAGTCCTGTGGGAAGTTGTGTAACGTTAGGGACTTGAACCCACAGACAGAGCTTTGAAAATCGGAACGCATATGAACGAACAAACCACCATAACGCAGATTACGTCCCGATCCGTGGAGCATTCCGTGCTCGTTGCTCTTGGTCATATTTTAAAATTGCGCCATTCGCTTCCTTCGCCTCAAGTCGAAAACATTCTCGAGATCGGTCCGGGGATCGGCGTTTCGCTTGGTCGCATGCGTGGCATGTTTCCAAATGCCAACTTTGATGCCATGGGATTTGAGCCCGTCGATCATCACCGGCGTATCGTCGGTGTGCGCAATCTCGTTAAAGACATGCGCTGGTCAGGTGCGGTACCGCATGACACCAAGGAAGTTCCAACCGCAGATGCCATCGCGTTTTTACAGGAACGCGGGCTCATTCGTGACGATTTGAACCTGCGCGATCAATATGTCGGTGACTTCTTCAGCGATCTGCCGATCTGGAGCGAGAAGATTGCCACTTATGATTTGATCTATGAGCAGTTCGGACCGATAGAAAAAACCAGATTTATGCCGGATCAGGAACAGGGCAGGGCAAGATTCCGCGATGGACTAGACAAGGTCACCTCTCTGCTTCGAGAGGGCGGCGCCTTTCTGTTTGTTGCAAGCCGGGATCAGCATGCCCAGGCGCGCGAGCATCTACCAGAAGCACAATACCAGATGCGCCACTTCATCAACTACAAAGAGCGTCACTGTTCAGCAGTCTTCAAGCTGCCAGTGGCCTCCTAATTTGAAACTCTACCCCTTCGGGGTAATTTACCAGGGATGACCAAAATTCTAGTATTCTAACCGCATAGTCTGCACAGTGATGCTGACCAGCGGCTCGGTTGGAAAAGATAAGCCAAAATTGGCAACGCATACGTCTGGAACAGTGCGCAGTTTGATGTGCATCTGTGGGGAAACAATGGGGAGAGCAGGGGTTCATGAGCATAGACTCAGTGCCTAACGCTATTGACGTACAACACGTCACCAAGCGGTATGGGGTGGGAGAGAACGCGGTAACGGCTTTGACCGGCGTCTCGATTGATATCCGTGACAATGAGTTTTTTACACTTCTCGGCCCCTCAGGCTGTGGCAAGACAACATTGCTGCGCATGATTGCTGGCTTTGAAACCGTGACAGAAGGGTCAATTCTTCTTTACGGCGAAGAAATCGAGGATCTGCCGGCTAACAAGCGCCCGGTGAATACCGTCTTTCAGCAATATGCCCTGTTTCCGCACATG
>JAJFHB010000067.1 GCA_021775795.1 Hyphomicrobiales bacterium
CGGAACATGAGCTCCGAGCGTTTAAGCGGACTTCACACGCCAACCGCCTCGCCGGCATTGATGCGCGGATGATAGACAGGGCGGAAGTAAAACGGCTTTGCCCGATCATCAATGACAGCGACGATTGCCGCTATCCGATCCTTGGAGCATACCATCAGCCTCGGGGCGGCACGGCGCGGCACGATGCAGTTGCCTGGGGCTACGCCCGTGGGGCGGACGCCATGGGCGTTGATGTCATTCAGAACTGCGAAGTCACCGGCATTGATCGCACCGGCGGGCGTGTAACCGGCGTGCAAACGACACGTGGTCTCATAAAGGCACCCAAAATCGCAGTGGTGGTGGCGGGGAACACTACAAGCTTGATGGATATGGCTGGTATCCGTATGCCGATCGAAAGCGTGGCGCTTCAGGCACTTGTCTCTGAACCAATCAAACCATGCATGGATGTCGTGGTTATGGCCAACACGGTTCACGGCTACATGAGCCAGTCGGACAAGGGAGAACTGGTCATCGGCGGCGGTGCCGATTCTTACAACAACTTCTCACAACGAGGCAGTTTTCCCTCCCTCGAGCATACAGTTACAGCCCTGGTCGAGACCTTTCCGATCATCAGCCGTTTGCGCATGCTTCGAATGTGGGGAGGAATTGTTGACATGACGGGCGACCGAAGTCCGATCATTTCAAAAACTGACGTGGGAGGATTGTATGTCAACTGCGGGTGGGGCACCGGCGGCTTTAAAGCTATTCCGGGCTCTGGTTGGGCATTTGCAGACACTATTGCAAATGACCGTCCTCACCCGATTGCCGCGCCCTTCAGCCTGGATCGCTTTACGGTCGGTCATTCGATCGATGAAAGCGTGTCCGCTGCCGTAGCACACTGAAGAGGAACAGTTCACCATGCTCAGCATCACCTGCCCGGTTTGCGGCGCCGAAGGCGAAGAAACCGATTTTCACTGTGGCGGAGAAGCCCACATTGTAAGGCCGGCGACCGTCGATCCTTCCAATGTTTCCGACGAAGCGCAACGCGACTATCTGTATATCCGTAAGAACCCCAGAGGGCTGCATTACGAAAGATGGCTTTGCGCGAGGGGCTGCGGCAAGTGGTTCCACGCGGCCCGGGACACCATCACAATGGAATTCAAAGCCTATTACGGTATCCGCGAGAAGGCGCCCGATCTCAGCGATAGCAAGCCCGCAACGCGGCGCGCACCCAGGAAGAAGGCCGACCGGTCATGAGCGGAAAACCATTCAGACTGCAGGCTGGATCTGGTGACAGTGCCACCGGCCGGCTCATTGATCGCTCCAAGCGCTTCAGTTTCACCTTCGATGGTCAACGTTTGTCGGGTCACCCAGGAGATACGGTCGCCTCAGCCCTGTTTGCAAATGGTGTGCGTCTGGTTGGCCGCAGCTTCAAGTATCATCGGCCACGGGGTGTTGTTGGCTCCGGCGCAGATGAACCCAATGCGCTGATTTCAGTGGGCGAAGGCGGGCGGCATGAGCCGAACCTGCGGGCAACTCAGGTCGAACTTTATGACGGCCTGGCCGCCAAGAGCCAAAACAACTGGCCCAATCTTCGCTACGATATCGGCCGGTTCAACGGCAAGCTATCGCGCTTTCTGCCGGCGGGGTTTTACTACAAGACATTCATGTGGCCCTCATCGGCCTGGATGTTCTATGAGCACTGGATCCGTCGCGCAGCGGGATTGGGAACTGCACCTCAAGAGACAGACCCTGATTCCTATGAGCATATGCATGTGACTTGCGATGTTCTCATCGTGGGTGGGGGCGTTGCGGGTCTTGCCAGTGCCAAGGCTGCAGCGGAGACCGGCGCGCGCGTAATTCTGGTCGATGAAAACAGCCGCCTGGGCGGCAATGGCGACGTTTCTGGCGGCACCATCGACGGGCAACCACAGCTGAACTGGGCTCGTGAGGCTGTCAACGATCTCTCAAAGCGCGAGAATGTTCACATACTTACCCGCACGATTGCTGCAGGGCATTTTCATCAAAACTGGTGTTTGTTGTTGGAACGGGTGTGTGATCATGACCCCTCAAGGGCGGACAACGGAGCGCCACGCCACCGTCTTTGGCGGCTGCGCGCGAAGGAGATCATCCTTGCAACCGGTGCACTCGAGCGACCCCTGACATTTGCGAACAACGATCGGCCGGGTGTTGTTTTGTCATCAGCCGCACGCATATTCGTGGAACGCTATGGCGTATCCCCGGGACACCGTGGTGTCGTCTTCACCAACAATGATGATGCCTATCTTACAGGCATGCGGTTGGCATCTGCCGGGGTCGATGTACCACGGATCATCGACGTGCGCTCCGATGCCCAAAGCCCGGCAATAGACGCTGCAAAAGCTGCTGGTCTCGAAGTTGCCTTGGGCATGGCTGTCACCAGTGTGGAAACCTCAGCCGGCGGCAGCCAGATCCGTTCCGTAAAAATTGCGCCGTTCCAGGAGGGCGGACGAATTGCGGGTCGCGAAGAGCGCATCGACTGTGACTTCGTCGCGGTGTCCGGTGGGTG
>JAJFHB010000661.1 GCA_021775795.1 Hyphomicrobiales bacterium
GGACAGTTGACGCTGCTGATCGAAAAAATTTCCGAGCAACGGGCAGCGCTCGCGCAAAAACAACGGGATATTGAATTGACGCTCACAGAGCTTCGGGCAGTGGAATCAATATGCCACGACCGCCTGTCTGAACTGGGGGAGCCAAATGGGTCAGTTTAAAGCAGCCGATACCGGCTACGAGGCGCGTGTCAGGGATAGTTTCTCGCGCCAGAAGTTCATGGCGACCATTGGTGCGGAGCTTTTGAGTGTCGAGCCTGGTGAGGTCGAGATTTTGGTGCCGCACCGCGAAGAGCTTTGCCAGCAACACGGGCTTTTCCACGGTGGCGTTATCGGTACGATTGCAGACAATGCCTGCGGCTATGCTGCCTACAGTTTGATGCAGCCTCAAAACTCCGTGCTTACCGTTGAATACAAACTCAACATCATGTCGCCGGCCAAGGGCGAGGCGTTGATCGCGCGCGCTCATGTGGTTCGGCCCGGCAGGCGTGTTAGTGTTTGCCAGGCGGATATCTATGTGGTGCGCCTGGATGAAGAGAAACTCTGCGCCACGGCACTTGGAACATTCATTACCCTTGAGAACACTTCAGACCATTCGCTTGACAGTGCGGCGGCCTGAGCAACTCTCCCCACAACGTCGCCCCGAAATCGGGCAACGCAACAATGAGACGCCAGCAAATGATCCCCAACGACATTCCCAGCCTGAATTTCAACCTGGGCGAAACCGCCGATCTCCTGCGCGACACGGTGCGCTCTTTCACCTCTGATCATATCGCGCCCATTGCCGAGGAGATTGACCGTTCAAATGAGTTCCCGCGCCATCTTTGGCCTCAACTTGGTGATCTCGGGTTGTTGGGCGTTACCGTCGATGAGGAATATGGCGGCTCCGGCATGACCTATCTTGATCATGTTATTGCGATGGAAGAAATCAGCCGTGGTTCTGCAGCCGTTGGCCTGTCTTATGGTGCTCACTCCAATCTGTGCGTCAATCAGATCCACCGGAATGGGACAGAGGCGCAGAAAGCACGATATCTGCCCAAACTTTGCAATGGCGAGCATCTGGGAGCGCTTGCCATGTCGGAACCGAGTGCCGGCTCTGACGTTGTGAGCATGAAGTTGCGGGCGCAAAAGAAGGGTGACCACTATGTTTTGAACGGCTCAAAGTTCTGGATCACCAATGGACCGGCGGCAGACACTCTGGTCGTTTATGCCAAGACTGATCCGGATGCGGGTTCTCGTGGCATTACGGCTTTCATCATCGAAAAAGGGTTCAAGGGTTTTTCAACGGCTCAAAAACTCGACAAGCTGGGGATGCGCGGCTCGGACACGGGTGAGCTGGTGTTCGACAATTGCGAAGTGCCGGAAGAAAATGTGCTGGGTGAAGTCGGCCGCGGCGTGAATGTCTTGATGTCGGGTCTTGACTACGAGCGTGCCGTTCTGTCCGGCGGACCGTTGGGTGTCATGCAGGCGTGCATGGATATTGTTGTGCCTTACGTTCATGACCGGGAGCAGTTCGGTCAACCGATCGGCACGTTCCAGCTCATGCAGGGCAAGCTGGCGGACATGTACACAACCATGAATGCCTCCAAGGCCTACGTCTATATGGTGGTACAGGCCTGTGATCGCGGCGAAACACCGCGAACAGACGCTGCGGGTGCCATACTCTCTGCCGGTGAAAAGGCGACATGGATGGCGCTTGAAACAATTCAGGCGCTTGGCGGCATGGGATACCTCAACGAAAGCCCTGCGGGACGTTTGCTGCGCGATGCCAAGTTGTATGAGATCGGTGCCGGCACATCCGAAATCCGCCGCATGCTCATCGGCAGGGAGCTGTTTGAGGAAACCGCTTGATCAGCAGATTAGGCTGCGCCCGGCACCTCTGAGAAAACTTCCGTTCAACCAGCGTGCAGGCTGGACTGGTTTTCGCATCAGGTTGTAATCCATCGTGCTGAACGACAGTATGCTTGTGTCACCGACAGCGGCATTGCACATGCATTATGATTTTATCATTGTTGGCTCAGGATCAGCAGGATCCGTACTGGCGGCCAGACTGTCTGAAGATGACGGGATCAATGTATTGTTGATAGAGGCGGGCGGGGCAAACCGGAACCCGCTGGTCACCGTTCCGCTGGGCTTCCTCAAACTGTTCGGCAAGAAACGGTATTTCTGGTCGTATGAGGGGGTGCCTGAACCGGAACTGCCGGGGCGCCCGCAAACCATCATGCATGGCAAAGGGTTAGGGGGGTCGTCATCCGTCAACGGCATGGTGTTCGTTCGCGGACATCCCGAGGACTACGATGAATGGGCACGGCTGGGTAATACGGGATGGGACTATGCGGACGTCCTGCCGTACTTCAAACGCCTGGAAGCATGCCCGGATGGAGAGGCTGCATATCGGGGCCGAACCGGTCCAATCTCGGTGCGCTCAAATTTTCGTTCTCACCCGTTGTACGACGCTTTTGCAGACTCTGGCCGCGAGGCTGGGCATCCCTTTACTCATGACTACAATGGAGCCTCGCAATGGGGGGTTTCTCCCACGCAGCATGCGATCACTTCAGGCCGCGCAAAGCGTAGTGGGCCACTGCGTGAATACCTGCAACCCGCCATGGGGCGAAAAAACCTGCAAATTCTCACCAACGCGACAGTGACACGGGTGCTCTTCGACGGGCGCCGCGCCGCTGGAGTTGAATATCTCCAGAACGGGCAGCGCCATAGCGCCATGGCATCAGGGGAGGTTATCCTTTCCGCCGGCGCCTACAAGACACCGCAGCTCCTCTTGCTGTCCGGATTGGGACCGGCCGATGTTTTGAAACGGTTTGCAATCAAGCCGATCCAGCATCTGCCGGGCGTCGGGCAAAACCTTCAGGATCATATGGGATCATTCGTGCAACGCAGCTGTGTGCAGCCTGTCACTCTTCACGGCGAGCAAACCTTGTGGGCGCAGGGCAAGGCGGCGCTGCGGTATCTGGCGAAGGGAGACGGTGCATTGTCACATTATCCCGCCGATATGATGGCATTTCTCAAAAGCTCTCCGGATCTCGCCAGACCGGACCTGCATTTCTACATGGCGCCCTTTCTGCGTCCCAGGTCCGGCGATTCCGTGCCGTCGCTGGCGATGACGCGCCACGGTTATTGCATCAGCTGGTGCCAGCTTCGTCCTCATTCGCGAGGTACGGTTACCTTGTCATCGGCAGATCCACTTGCTCAGCCGCACGTCATTCATAATTATCTGCAAGCTGGGGAAGACAGGGAATGCCATCGGCGAGCTCTCGCCATGGCGCGGGATCTTCATGAGTGCAGCGCCTTTGACCAGTTTCGCGGCGAAGAACTCGATCCGGGAGCCGATTGCAACTCGCCGGAGGAGATAGACACCTATGTTCGCGAAACCTGCCATACTCACTTTCATCCCGCTGGAACGGCTGCGATGGGGGACGGCGACACTTGCGTGGTTGATGATCAGTTGCGCGTGCATGGTGTGGAGAAATTGCGCGTCGTCGATGCCTCAATCATGCCGCGACTTGTTGGTGCTAACACTAACATTCCAACGGTGATGATTGCAGAGAAGGCGTCAGATCTAATCCGAGGCCGACCCTCGTTTCCTGCTGAGACGGCTAATTAGAAGCTGGAGGACTATGTCATGTCTGAGACCATTGCCGCTGCTCCATCAATTGGTCACTCGGCTCTCGTGGTTCGACCGATTGCCGGGTCCATCGGTGCTGAAATCTACGGGCTGGATTTAACGTGCCCCCTAAGTGACGAAACATTTGAGGCCGTTCACGAGGTTTTTCTCCAGCATCTCGTGATTTTCCTGCCTGAGCAACAAGCCTTGAATCCAGACCAACTCAAGGAATTCGCAGGGCGCTTCGGCGAGATCGATACAGCTCCCTTCGTTCACCCGCTGAAAATGCCATCACTTGAAGGCTATCCGGAAGTTTTCAACGTCATCAAAGAAGCCAGCAACAGTGCAATCAATATCGGCGGTTTCTGGCACGCTGACGTCACCTACCGCGAACGACCGCATCTGGCCGCGGTATTTTATGCGAAAGAAACCCCCGACTTCGGTGGTGATACGATGTTTGCCAATCAGTATCTGGCCTATGAAACCCTGTCGGACGGTATGAAAGAAATGTTGTCGTCGATGCGGGCTGTGCACTCAAGTGATATGCCCCATGGCAGGGAAGATGTCCGCTTTGGTGCGGTATCGAAAGATCACGCACCGACGGACGGGGACAGGAAATTTGAGGCAACCGGCCTTGAAACTACCCGGGTTGATATCATTGAAACAGCGCACCCGGTGATCCGGGTCCATCCTGGAACTGGCCGCAAGGCGCTATATGTCAACCGCGCCTTCACCTCAAGGTTCGAAGGAATGTCTGTCGAAGAAAGCCTGCCCCTTTTGCACATCCTGTGGGCGCATGCTGCGCGACCGGAATTCACATGCCGATACCGGTGGACACCGCACACTGTTGCCGTCTGGGATAATCGGGCAACACAGCACTACGCCATAAACGACTATTACGGGCAGCGGCGACACATGCAGCGGATCTCAATTCATGAAGCTACCCGACCGGTGTAACACTCGGCATGATCTGGATTGACGTGGTTTGTTCTTCATCTCACGCTTCTGGCTACCGGTTCGCGTGCTTCCTCGATTCGGCATAAGTCGTAGGTTGAGGCAGGATATTTTTGCAAACCAGAGCTGTACACAATTGATTGCGGCACGACATTTCGGCGCTACGGTTGTGGAGTTGTTGTTTCATAACCTATTGAAACTATTATGTTTAATGTGCTCGCGTTCAAACAAGAGTGTCCGATTGATCTGTCCACGCCAGGGGGGCGGGTCATGACGCCGCCACCTTCTCGCCTTTTTCGATGCCTATGTGGATAAGTGTGCGCTTTGAATGGATTATCTCGATCCTGCCCGGATGCGGATGAAACGGGCGGTCGATCTTCAGGAGATAAGACGCAGGGGACAGCGCAGGCGATGAAGCCGCAGGAGGGCTTCGCGTTCGGCATCACTGCCGCAGGTATGCGTCAATGAACCTGTGGGTTCAGATTAAATACATTGAGGGGAAGGCCGAGTGAGCGGTGCGCTGAGTAAAAGCGTGCGCGCTGTCCGGTGCAGGCGTCAATCGCACATTTGTGCGCATTAGGCCTCGTGTTGGTTTGAGTTTGTGATGTCAGGTGAGGTGATTGTGGCTGTTCGAGTGATCCATGTCACATCACATTGTGTGTGCATGTCTTATGTCTAAGTCTGTCCAGGGTGCTACTCCCTGCACCGGACAGAAGGGGTATCAATGAAACGCGAATGGTACAATTTGACGATTTTCCGTAGCTGCTTCGCGTTGATGATTGTGGGCGCTGTTTCGCTCGGTGTCGCCGGATGGGACGACCTGGCACGACACGAGCTGACAGCTGAGGGCCCCGCCGCGTCGTCTGATGTCGTTGCTCAAGGCCGTGAAGTTGTAGTGGTAATTCGGCCCGACAATGCGTCTGACGACGCGGTCCCCAATCTTTCTGCAGGTAACAACATCTGGCAGGCTGCTATTGATCAGTTTGCGGCCCACGATGAGAGCGATGTCATTGTGGATTCACTGGTCTATGTGGCTTGTGATGAAGCTGCAAATGAGCCCATCGATGATGCCGCTGTGAATAGTGCAACGGAATGTGAAGGCTTCGGTTTTGCTGAAGCCCAAGCGGAAACGACAGACACGGACAACCTCGTCTTCGACGATGGCGCCGAGTGGACTTGCGCAGATGCGTTGTGTCAGGAATTTGGTTTTGCCATTCATGAGTTGGACACGAGCGAAACGGATAGTGTTCTGCTGCGCAAGCCGGAAAACATCATCATCACGCACTACTCCGGGGCAGAGCCGGCATGGCTTCCTCCAGCCAGCGAGCTTGACGGCTGCCTCCCGCTCACCAATCATGCAAGCGTTATCCAATCGGAGAGCGCTTTCATGAATGATGCTGACCTTAGCGCCGCACTGGCGCAAATCTCCACCGCCACCCTCACCATGCAACTGATCAAACGCGGCATCCGGCGCGCTCATATGTTGGGGCCCACACCTTTGATGTCCGGGCAGGCACGGGTTGCCGGACCGGCTTTCACGGTGCGTTTCATTCCGGCGCGGGAAGATGTGGCGACGCGCGAGAGTTACGCTGCGCCGAACTCGCTTCGAACCGCCATTGAGGCAATGCCGGAAGGCGCCGTTGCCGTGTTTGGAACCAACGGCGAGCAACGCTCCGGCACGACCGGAGATATTCTGTCTCTTGCCATGAAACTTCGCGGTGTTGCTGCTTTTGTCAGTGATGGCCCGGTTCGCGATGTGGAAGGTATACGCGGTGTCGGGCTGCCGGTGTGGTGTACGGGTGCTGTCGCCCCACCATCCATCGGAAACCTGTTTTACGTTGGCTACGGCGAACCCATTGGATGTGGCGGCGTTGCCATCTTCCCCGGTGACTTCATTGTCGCCGATGATGATGGTGCCATTGTCGTGCCGCGTGCTTTGGCAGAGGAAATTGCCGTCGATGGTGCCGAGCAGGAACGCTTTGAGCGCTTCGTGATGGAAGAGGTGGAAAAAAGAGGCCAGGTGAGCGGTATTTATCCGCCTAACGAAGAGACGCTGAAGCGTTATGAGGACTGGCTGAAGACGCAAGGTTAGACTGGAGGGTGGCGATGAGCCTTTGTTCCAGGCTTTGCCTGTTGATCACGCTGATGGCGGTGACGCTGAGCAGCAGTGCACTTGCCAGCCTGGGTACGCTTCAAGCCGACCGTGACTTTCGGGACGAGATTGCGCTCTGCGAAGTCGCAGAAAGTGCTGCCGAGCAATGCGCCTGCGCCAACATCGCTTTTGCAACGTACAAGTCAGCGGTCCTCGCCGTTCCGTTTGATGCGGACGATGATCATTTCTATTTTCACTCTGCCGAGGAACGTGTCGAACACTATGAGGCCGGCTGGATCCACTACGCTGGCCATCTCGCGTGCCTGTCAGGCGATGAAGGCGCCGTAGAAAGCTCGCTGAAGAGTTTTGCCTTCAGCACTTATGCCGCTGGTTTCGCCACCGCGAAGCCTGCAAGGACCAACGCAAGGGCAATGAGCACGGTTGGCGACAAGGGCTCATTTAGGAATATAGCCCCCAAAGACACGCCGACTATGGGCATGACGTAACTTCCCATGGCCATGAAGTTCTGCCCGACGCTGAGGACGAGATGATAGCGCAGAAGATATCCAACGCCGGTCACGCAAACACCGAGATAGAGAATTGCCAGGGCACCGGTAAGTGTCAGATTGTCGAGCGATGGGGTTTCGAAGATAAATACGATGGGCGTCAGAATGACGGCCGAGATCATCATGTTGCCCGTGGCGATTGCTTCCTTGGGGGTTGAGCGAACTTTGCGAACCATGGATGTTGCCAGGACGTAGGAAAAGATAACCGCCAGCATGGCGAGGTCGCCCAGCAGGCTGGTAGAAAAGCCAGCGAAGACTTCTGTGCCTATAATAAGCACAAGACCACAAAATCCCGTCAGCATGCCGGCGAGTTTTCGCATTGTAAAACGATCATCAGACGTCGTTACATGGGTGACGAACAGGGTCAGCAGGGGGCCCATACCCATGATCAGAGCGGCAACGCCTGTGTCGATGTGCTGACCTGCCCAGTTGATCAGAAAAAACGGGATGACCGTGTTCATGATGCTCATGGCTATGAGCAGCATCCAGTCGCGGCGGTCTGAAGAAAAGCGGGCGCCACGCCACCACATGTAAAGTGCCAGCGGCACAAAGGCCGTGAACACCCGCAAATAGCCGAGCAGCAGAGGTCCGACTTCAAAGACGCAGAGTTTTATTGCGATGAAGGCTGAGCCCCAGATAGTCCCGAGCAGGATGACGAGAAGCGCGTCACTTGTTCGGGGTTTTCTCAGTTTGCGGCTGGAAAGTGTGACATCCATGGCTGCACTTGTAGCGTGAATTGTGTTGCCTGTTAATGAAAGCAGTTGTGAATGCCCAAGGCCACCGCAACCGTGTTACACTGGGGACGGTGCTCGTGAATCGAGTGCTGTTGATAGACAAACCATGTGGAGGATACGACATGAAGAGCTTCAAAGCGGGCCTTGCTGCGATTGCCGTTGCTGGTTTGATGATGGCGCCTGTTAGTGCTTCCGCCGATCCGGTAACTGACGGCGTGGAAACTGTTGGCTGTGGAATTGTGACGATCATCACGTTTCCAATCAAGATTTTGACAGGCGGAGAGCCTGGCTGCCAGTAAGGATTGCGTTGACCCAGGCCCCTGCAAAGGCAGTGGCCGTGCGACTAATCCGACAGGGGCGTGTCAGTGATGACGCGCCCCGTCTTTCTTAAGAGAATGCGTATCAGCAACAGGTGTGTCCAATGACACCGTTTCACGACCTGATGACGCGGATGACACAGTCTGCCGTCCGCGGAGATGGTGCAGCTGTTGCT
>JAJFHB010000662.1 GCA_021775795.1 Hyphomicrobiales bacterium
CGAATAAGCAAGGCCACCCAGACATGGACCGAGAATCGATCTGGTCCAATCCTGAACACCGCGCCCTGATGATCGATTACCTGAGCGACTGCCGCCCACTGCCGCTGATCAAGCAGATGATTGCGGAATTTGAAAGCGGCAAGCCCGCACAGGACGATTGAGGCGGCCCGCAGGATGACGGCCAACACGGACCGGAATCCCGAATCCGCCCTCAGCGGATTTTCTTTTTCGCATGCAACGCGGCAGATTGTTTTTGGCGCCGGGACCTTCGCGCAGATCGGGACTTTCGTGCGAGGGGCAAAGCGGGGCTTTGTCATAGTGGATCCCTTCTTTGCGACTCATCCAGCGCAGGCCAAACTTGGCGAGATACTACAGAGCGTGGTTTTTCATTCGATCCCGGATGGGGAGCCAACGGCGGCCTCTGTCACCGCCGCGACGCAGGCGCTGGAGAGCACCGACCCTGACGTTGTGATCGCGCTTGGCGGCGGGTCGGCCATAGATACCGCCAAATCGGCCCTGGCTTTTGCCGCCAACCCTGGACGGCTGGAAGCGCTGTTCTGGCCCGAGGCGCAAATCGTCAATGCCCATCCAGCCCGGTTCATCGCCATCCCCACGACCGCAGGCTCAGGCAGCGAAGTGTCGGAAACTGCGATCGTCGACCTGCCGCATACTATCTATCAGGCGCATATGCGCGCGCCCTCCATTGCTCCGGAAGTGGCAATCTTGGACCCTGAACTGTCACTGAGTACACCGAGGAGCGTCACTGTCGCCTCTGGTTTCGACGCGCTGACCCACGCAATCGAAGCCTATACATCGCGCGCGGCCAACCCGATGACGGACCCGGTGGCGCTGTCCGGTGCCGCCCTGCTTATTGGCAACCTGGCCCGTGTGGCGGTGGTGCCGGATGATCTGGCGGCGCGCGGGGCGTGCCTGTTGGGGTCGGCGCAGGCAGGCATCGCGTTCAACAGCGCGCATCTGGGCCTTGCCCATGCCATCGCCGGCGCACTTGGGGCACTGCATCACGTGCCGCACGGGTTAGCCAACGCGCTGGCATTACCCTGGACGATGGCGTTCAACCGAGCCGATACCGGGGACAAAGAATACACAATCGCTGCACTTCTCGATGCCCCCAGTACCGCCGCGGGCCTGTCGAGGCTGCGCTACGATCTGGGTCTGGACCATACGCTCGACGACTATGTGACCGGTTCAAGCGCGTTGGATGGCGTGGCCGCAGCCGCTATGACCAGCGGGCAGATCGCTATGAATCCGCGTGAGCCCGTGCAAGCAGACATTCGCGCCATTTTGGAAGCAATGCGTCGTCCAACCGGCGGCGCCGAGCCTGAACTGTCCCTTTAATCAACCGAAAGCAACACCTCATGCGCCAGTATAATCCCGACAGCATCGCTCCCCCCGCCGGGGCATATTCCCATGCCATCGAAGTGCCAGCAGGGGCGCGGCGTTTGTATGTTTCAGGCCAGGTGGGGGTCGCACCTGACGGCACGCTGGGTGCAGATGCGGGCGAACAGGCGCGCATCATATGGGACAACATCGCTTCTATTCTGGCAGAGGCGGAGATGGGCATGGCCGACCTGGTTAAGGTGACGGCTTACCTGACTGACCCTGCGGACCTGCCCGCCTATGCTAAGGGGCGTGGTGGCATATTGGGCGATGCGCGGCCATGTTCGACGCTGGTCTACGTGCCGGCACTGGTGAAACCCGAATGGAAAGTGGAGGTCGAAGTGATCGCGGCCAAAATCGACGGCTGATCGCATAAGCGTCGACCGATAGCAGCCGGGGATATGTAGAAGGGTGGTTGGCTGGGGAACTAGGACTCGAACCTAGACTAACGGGACCAGAACCCGTCGTACTACCATTATACTATTCCCCAAGGGCCGGGACTAGGTATCGCAAAGGCATTCGTCTTTCAATCCCCAATTGCGCGCCTTTCAGGAAGAGATTGCAATTTCGGCAACGTGAAACGCTCTAGCCCTCCAGCGGGCTGTTTCTATCCGCAATAATACGTTGCAGCGACGACATTTGTTCATGCAAGTCGTCCTTGTTTTGATTTCTGGCGGGTGTTTCGCTTTCCGGGCCGGGCACGATATGAGCCGATGCATCGAACACTTTCACCGCGTCACGCTCCGGTTCAAACAGCGCCGGCTCCGCTGTGGCTTCAGCCGTTTCGACTTCGACAGGCGTGTTGATGGTTTTAGAAACGATTGCGGCAAGCTCATCGGAATTGAATGATTGCTGTTCCGCAGCAGCGGCAGAAACCGCTTCGGCAAGAGCCACTTCACTGAGCTCACTTGCGGGTTCACGCTCGAAACTATCAACGGAGCCATTGTCATCATGACGCGCGAGTTCCAGCGGTCGAATTTCTTCGTCCGCACCGCGGATCTGCGATCTCCAGCGCGTAACAAGATCAGAGAGGAAGTCGCTGTCGCCGACGTCGCTTTGCCAGACTTTCGTAAACTCGGCCGTCGCGCTTCGCGGCATGGCTTCTTCCGGCAAGCGGTCGAAACGCATGCGGGTTGGCAAAGCGACCCCTTCACCGAATACAACGGCTTCGCCGGTGCCAAGAGATGGCAGAACCTCAAGCAGGCTGGCGGAGGAATCGGAGACCCGGGCCCTAAGGATTTCCTGATCACGCTCGTTCGGCAGTCGCATACCGAAGATGGTGTTGCACTGTGACAGGATTGTCGGATCCAGTTCGGCTGGCCGTTGCGAGACGATGCAAAGCGAAACGCCGTATTTCCGGCCTTCCTTGGCAATCCGCGACAAGGCACGCTTGGTCGGTTCGAAACCAAGCGATGTGTCGCGTGGTACATAGCGGTGAGCCTCTTCACACACCAGCGTTATGGGGACGCGGCCATTGCTCCAAAGCGCCAGGTCAAAACTCATGCGGCTCAAGACTGACACTACAACATTGATGACTTCTGCGGGCAGGCCGGCGAGTTCAATGATGCTGATCGGTTTGCCGTTCACCGGCACCCGGAACAGACGCCCCAGAATGTCGGCCATATTGTCCTGAATGGTCAGGCTGCCGAACATGAAGGAAAAGTGCGGGTCGCGTGAGACGGAGGTCAATCGCGCCTTCAGCCGTTTGAAGGGCGCAAGTTCCCCACGCAATTCAAGCTTGCCTATGTGTTCTTCAATCAGAGCAACCAGGTCTGAAATTCTGTAGGGAACAGGCGTGTCGACCGATGGCGCTGCATAATCTCCCTCAGCGCGCTGCAGGACAGCACGGATATCTCCACGACGCTGAGCGGCACCATAGCGGCTCTTGGCCATGGGAATGAGTTCGCGCAGAATTTCGATATCGGCTTCGCGATTGCTCTGTTGGCCGATGACAATCTCAACCATTTCCTCGAAGGTCAAAAGCCAGAAGGGCAACGTCAGGTCTTCTGCCGTTACCACTTCCGCCTTGTTACCGAATGCGGGCGCATATTCGCGGTGCGGATCCAGAAGCAGGATGTGGGCGTGTGGCGATTTTTTAAGAATGTTGCGCAACAACAGCGCCGTTGCACAGGATTTGCCGGTGCCGGTGGAGCCGAGAACCGCAAAATGTTTGCCCAGCAGGTCGTTGGCGTTAACCATCGCAGGCACTGATGATTCCTGCACGATTGTGCCGATGCGGATCGAGCCTTCGACGTCAATGGCATAGACGGTCTGCAATTCGGCCTGCGTGACATTGAACGCCATATGCCCAATAGCCGGGTAATTCGAGACGCCGCGCCGAAAACTTTCCGGGGTGCCGTTCAGACCCTTGGGAAGCTCTCCTACGAATTCCAGCTCAACAACGCGGACTTCCGGTTCTGCAGGATCATGCGACGGCACTGGAATACTCAATGCTGAAACCAGGCCAACGACCAGAGACTTTGCGGTCTCCACCTTGACCAGCGTGCCAAGTTCGGGAGGCGTGATATCAGGTGTCTCGGTTCCATCGTTGCGATTGAGCATAACAACAGCCTGGGACCCGGAAACAGCGACGAGCCGCCCGATGGGGCCCTGCATGCTGGCGGATTGCGCGGTGTTTGTTTCTTGAATGGTGGTCATTGGCTCAACTGTCTATATGCCAAGGCGGGCCTAGATTACGGTTACAAAACGAGAGGGAAGGGTGGGC
>JAJFHB010000663.1 GCA_021775795.1 Hyphomicrobiales bacterium
TGTGGAGATTTCCGTTGTCGCAGCCGGCCCCGCCTAACCTGCGACAACCCATTCCAGAAAAGGCGGCGGATTTGTTTTTGCGGATGCCATCTGAATGTAGCGCTGGTTGAGATCGCGTTTGCGTTCAAAGCCGGCAACGCATCCGGCAATGTTTTGTGGAGACATAAACTCAAAACACCCAGTCTCGATCTCGCCCAGAACGCGTGTGTAATCCGCATCAATCCGTTGTGCGCCTTCAATGCTCTGGCTCATGGATGAGGTGCTGACACGGTACTTGAGCATCGGCTCGCAAACCCACTTTAATGGTGTCTTGTTCGCCAACCACATGGAACGAAGAACATCGGGGATGAAACTGTCGTGCCAGAACCACTCATCACCCAGTAATTCCCGGCGAACTATGGTGTGAAAGGGAACGTCAAACTGCAGAATTTCCACCGGTCCGAGATGGGAGATGGAACCATCCGTGGGTCCGGAATGGCCAATTACACCGTCATCATTGAAGAGTTCGAGCACATCTTGAACAAATCCCGCCTCTTCTGCGTGAGGTAACAGGAGCTCCAGACGCTCCGCCGCCCACCAGTCATCCGCATCGAGATCAGCAATGAACTTACCCTTAGCCATGGGCAGGCCACGGTTGCGGGGCTGAACAGTTCCCGTTCGATTTGTTTTCACCGGATGTTCACGGATACGGGCATCGGTGATGCCTCGCGTTGCCAAATACTCCAGGTAGGACGTGCCGTCATCTGAGACGAGAATGCACTCCCAGTCATCATGGGTCTGTGCCAGGAGACTACGGATTGTTTCGCAAATTGTGGCCTGGGCGCGATAGCACGGGATAATTATGGATACGGTCGACACAGCAATATCTTCAGGTATCGCCAAACTCTTCGATGTGAGCAAACGCTTCACGAAGAGCTTCCGACCAGGCCGAAGACAGCGAAACAAAGTAGGGATCATTCTGCTCGATCCGGGTCCGCTCTCCGACTTTTAGCGTGTCTGTTCTGTAGATCAGCATATCTATCGGCATGCCCACCGACAGGTTGGATCGCAGCGTAGAGTCGAATGACAGGAGGATGAGTTTGGTCGCCTCTCCCATTCGCATTTCCGGTTGCGCCACACGGTCAAGGATGGGTTTGCCGTACTTGTGCTCGCCGATCTGAAAAAATGGCGTGTCCGCTGTCGCCTCTATGAAGTTGCCTTCATTGTAAATCTGGAACAGACGCGGCCCCTCGCCTGATATCTGCCCGCCAAGAATGAAGGAAGCGGAAAAACTATCAGCATTGAGGCCTAGTGACTCACCGTTCATCTGGTGCACTTCTTTCAGAGCAGCACCTATAAGACGGGCGGCCTGAAACATCGTCGATACAGTTGTTATGGTATGGCCATCGTCAACATCGGGGTCGTCGACCTGTTCTTCGAGCAGGCTCACGACCGCCTGGGTCAGCGCCAGATTTCCAGCCGTCAGCAAGACGATGACACGGTCGTCCTGGAGTTCCCAGACATGCATTTTCCGGAACACGGCGATGTTATCGAAACCGGCGTTTGTCCTTGTGTCTGACGCAAAGACGATGCCGCGATCAAGACGGAGGCCGACGCAGTATGTCATGGCAATGGTTCTATCCATTTTGACTGCTTGCGCAAGTGCACTTTATGCAGCTTCAATTGCAATCGTAGGGCCGTTTGGGTCAGTGGCCAAAGACGCTGGACGCCACGGACGCTGCAACCTACCTTGGTCGCGGTGATGGGAAGGCGGGGTTTCATGGATTGCTTTGACGAAATGAACGGCATGGATGGTGCGCTGAGAGAAGCATACCGCGATGTAGAGGCCTGGCTCGAGAACGAAACACCCGAAAGCCTATCCCGCAAACGAAACGAAGCGGACGCAATCTTCCGGCGCCTGGGCATTACCTTCGTTGTTTATGGAGATGGTGGCAGCGCAGAACGCCTCATTCCTTTTGACGTCCTCCCCCGTATTCTCACCGGCAGCGAGTGGGACATCATTGATCGTGGGTGCGTGCAAAGGGCGACCGCCCTCAACCGTTTTCTCGAGGATATTTATCACGACGGCGAAATCGTCAAGGCAGGGCACATCCCGGACGATCTCGTGTATCAAAATCCGCTCTATCTGCCCGAAGTACACGGAGTTGCCCTGCCCTTTGGTGTGCATAGCCACATTTCCGGAATTGATGTTGTACGCACCGGCCGGGAAGAGTTTTACGTGCTTGAAGACAACTTGCGCACGCCATCCGGGGTTTCCTACATGATGGAAGGCCGCAATGTGATGATGCGGCTTTTCCCCGACCTGTTTTCCAAAATGCGGGTTCGCCCGGTTGAACAATACAGCGAAATTCTGTTGCAGAACCTTCGCGCTGTGGCGCCTCACGGAACCCATGATCCGACCATCGTCATCATGACGCCTGGACGATTCAACTCCGCCTATTTTGAGCATGTATTCCTGGCGGAACAAATGGGCGTCACCCTTGTGGAAGGCCGCGATCTTTTCGTCGAAGAGGGCAGTGTCTTCATGCGGACAACCGCAGGACCTAAGAAGGTAGACGTTATCTACCGTAGAATTGATGATGAGTTCATGGACCCCCTCGCCTTTAGAGCTGATTCAGCACTGGGGGTTCCGGGCATTTTGTCGGTCGTCAGGGAGGGACGCGTGACCTTGGCAAATGCGCTTGGAAATGGTGTCGCTGACGATAAGGGGATCTATCCCTACGTACCGGAGATGATCCGCTTCTATCTCGGCGAAGAACCCATCCTCCAAAACGTGCCAACCTGGAAGCTTCGCGATGAAGACGACCTCGCATATGCGCTCGACAATCTCAGTGAGTTGGTCGTCAAGGAAGTCAGGGGTTCGGGTGGCTATGGCATGCTGGTCGGCCCGACCTCCACCAAGGAAGAACAAGAAGCCTATCGGATGCGTATTCTGGCTGATCCTTCAAATTTCATTGCACAGCCAACTCTGGCCCTGTCGACCTGCCCGACTTTTGTCGACACTGGTGTTGCACCGCGGCACGTTGACCTTCGCCCCTTTGTTCTTGCCGGTGAAAAAGTCTCTCTGGTCCCAGGCGCCTTTACCCGCGTGGCACTCCGTGAAGGATCCCTCGTCGTCAACTCATCTCAGGGCGGCGGCACGAAAGACACATGGGTGATCGGATGATGGACCATATGCTTTCGCGGTCCGCTGAGGACCTTTACTGGATGTCTCGTTATGTGGAGCGCGCCGAAAACACGGCGCGCTTTCTGGACGTCTCTTATCGGATGTCTCTCCTGCCAAACGACAGAGACGACGAAACTCTGCATTGGGGCCCAGCGATCGCGATCGGACCCAATCCCGAACAATTCTATGAGAGCTACGGCGAGGCTACGCCAGAAAATGTCATGTATTACATGGCACTGGATCCGGAGAATCCGTCCAGCATCTATTCTTCCATGTGCTCGGCAAGGGAAAACGCCCGTGCACAGCGAACCATGATCACGACTGAAATGTGGGAAGGCCTGAATTACGTCTGGATCGAGATGCGCGATCTCAACCGGGAAAAGATCAATGAAATGGGTCTGAGGTCATTCTTTGACTGGATCAAGGAACGCTCGCATCTGTTTCGTGGCGTCACCTTTGGCACCATGCTCCGCGATGAGGCCTATCAATTTGTCAGGCTTGGCGGGTTCATCGAGCGCGCTGACAGCACCGCCCGCCTGCTTGACGTAAAATACCATGTGCTACTGCCAAGCGCCGAAGCGGTGGGCGGCGCACAGGATTACTACCAGTGGGGTGCTATCCTCAAATGCACATCAGCGTTTACGAGTTATCAGAAGATCTATCGCGGTGAGCTTACACCTGCGCGCATAGCTGAAATGCTCATTTTGCGGGATGACGTCGCAAGATCGTTGCGTATGTGTATGATTGCCGTAACCGACACTCTTGATATTCTGGCGCCGGACCGAAACCTCGAGTGCAAACGCATCGCTGGACGAATCCACGCCGACTTGCAATATGCGACAATCGACGATGTGTTCGAACAGGGCCTACACGAATTTCTCGAAGATTTCGTGGTCCGTAACGCCAGGATTGGCAGTCAGTTGCAAACTGACTTCTTGATGTCTCCGGTGGTCGAACCTGCTTGAGGTTCGAGCCCGTTACTGCTTCAAAATGATCGGCTTTGATGATGTTGTTCGAAATCGAGCATCGCACACACTATCTCTACGAAGAAGCGGTCGGGGCGGCCGGGCAATACATCCGTTTGAGCCCATCGTCTGGAAATTCACAGACTGTGCATGAATGGAGTGTTTCAGCGCCAGGCGCCATTCATCGCTGGCAGGATTGTTACGGAAACATCTGCCATTTCCGCGCAATTGATCGACCCCGGCACGATTTGAACGTGATCGCCCGCGGTGTGGTTGATACGGTTCCATCAGATAGTTTCTGCTTTGATGCAGCATCGGCTGGACCGCCACTTGCCGCATACCTGCGCCAAACCAGCTACACAAACCCTGGAGAGGCCGTCACGGACCTTGCTCTTTCCCGCGAAGCACTTCGTGGAAACTGCTCCGCCGATGGGCTTGTGGCCTTGATGCAGGACCTGCGCGAAAAAATTGAATACCGCACCAATTCCACACACGTCGAGACAACTGCGGAGGATGCTCTTCGCAGCGGTGAAGGCGTCTGTCAGGATCACGCCCACGCCATCATATCGGTTTGCCGCTTCCTCGGATTGCCGGCGCGATATGTGAGTGGATATTTGTGGACCGGCACACCTGATGCCGCTTTTGATGCAAGCCATGCCTGGGCGGAAGTATAT
>JAJFHB010000664.1 GCA_021775795.1 Hyphomicrobiales bacterium
AGTGCGGGCCAGCCGAACATCCGGTCTATCAGCAGCGCCAGGGCTGCAACCAGAAGGCAAGTGGTGAAATGATCAAATGCACTCATGAGATCACTCGAAGACGCTTACAACTGCGTTCAATGAACCCGGCGCAGCGTACCCGCTCCCTGGCGTTGTTCCCAGCCGGCCTTTTCAAGCTCCGGTGTATCTGAACTCTCAAGCGGCCAGCCAACGCAAAGATAAGCCACAAGGGACCAGTTCTCCGGCGCGCCCACGGCGGCGTGCACATCATCGGGATCGAGGATCGACACCCAACCAACGCCCAGACCGGCGGCGCGGGCCGCAATCCAGAACGTATGGACGGCGGTAACGACGGAATAGCGCAACATCTCCGGCATGGTGCGGCGGCCAAGACCGCGGCCTTTTTCCGTTGTTTCATCTGCAAAGACGGCAAACTGAACAGGCGCTTCGCGTAGACCTTCCAGCTTCAGCTTTGCATACTCATCTGCGGTTTCGTCGCTGTAGTCGTCGGCCGCAGCCTGATTACATCTCTCGAATGATGAGACGATGCGCGCCCGTGCCCGTGCACTATCAACAGACACAAACCGCCAGGGCTGGCTTAAGCCGACAGAAGGGGCGTGATCTGCCAGCTCAAGCAATTGCGCGACCAACGCCGGATCAACCGGATCAGTCCGAAAGCGCCGCACATCACGTCGCCACTTAATCAGAAGCTCGAGACGGTCGCGGAAGTCATTGTCGAATGCATCCATCAGGTCACCGGCTCTTTCTGTCTCACGGCTGGCGAAACATCGGCGTTTGCCGCAATCTCGAGCAGCAGGTCGATGTTCACGTGTTCTTCAAGATGCCTGGCCAGATCATCAAGGGTTGCTTCTACCACAGCGTCGAATTTGAAGCCCTCTGCCGCTGTGCCTCCAAGGCCGCGCACGTAGGCCTGCCTGAAGCTGTCGGCTGCAAAGATACCATGAAGATAACTGCCTTCAACGAGGCCGCTGGTGGATATGGCGCCTTCGTCCTGCCCATCGATAACGGCGAACGGGCGCTCGCGATCAGGTCCTTGGGAAACGCCCAGATGCATTTCGTAGCCGGAAATACCTGTGTTCGATGAGACATGGGTGCCGCTGACATCAGTGAGGCTCTTTTTGCCTTCGAGTATCGTTTCAACATTCAACAGGCCGAGCCCGTCAACGGTTTCCGGCGGGCCTTCAATGCCGTGGGGATCATGCACCTTGCGGCCAAGCATCTGATAACCGCCGCACAGGCCGAGAACCCGGCCGCCCCGGCGCACGTGGGCGTAGATGTCGACATCCCAGCCCTGATCGCGCAGAAATTTGAGATCACCGATTGTGGACTTGGAGCCCGGCAGCAAGATCAGGTTTGTATGGGCCGGTATGGGACTGCCTGGATGCACAATCTCGATATTGACATCCGCTTCAAGACGCAAAGGATCGAGGTCGTCAAAGTTCGCAATGCGGGCAAGGCGCGGCACTGCGACAGTGACAGCACCGCCCGATTGCGGCTGGGCGCTTTCGAGTGCCACCGCATCTTCCGCCGGCAGGCGCACCGCATCGGCAAAGTGCGGCACCACTCCGGCACAGGGGATTCCGGTCGTGCGCTCGAGAAAGCTGACACCATCGTCAAAAAGTGAAACATCGCCGCGGAAGTTATTGACGAGGCAGGCTTTGATTTGCGCTGCGTCCTGCTTGCCGATCACTTCGAGAGTTCCCACAAGGCTTGCAATGACGCCACCGCGATGGATATCCCCGACGAGCAGCACAGGAATACCTGCAGCGCAGGCAAATCCCATGTTGGCCAGATCACCGTCGCGGAGATTGATTTCTGCCGGACTGCCCGCGCCTTCGATCAAAACCACGTCTGCCTCTTCGCGCAAATGGCTGAAGCTCTCGAGTATCGGCGGCAGAAAGCGCGCCCTGTTACGCATGAAGCTGCGGGCATCAAGTTTGTCCACCCGATGTCCCTGCACAATAATCTGTGACCCTCTGTCGGATTCAGGCTTCAGCAGCAACGGGTTCATATGGACGGAGGGCGGCACGCCGCAAGCCTTGGCCTGCAACGCCTGGGCACGGCCGATTTCACCGCCCTCGATGGTCACGGCAGCATTATTTGACATATTTTGAGGTTTGAACGGCCGGACCCGCAGGCCACGGCGGACAAGAGCACGGGCCAGTCCTGCGACGATCAGCGATTTGCCGACATCGGATCCGGTGCCCTGGATCATCAGGGCGCTTCTCATGGGGCCGCTTCCTGATCAATAACGTGAGCGTAGGAGCCCATGATGGAGCCACAGCGCAGCCCCACCGCGCCCAGATCCTGACCGGTTGAATCCTCAACATCGAACAGGGTTTCACCGATCCCCTGAGAGAGCACTGTTGAATAGTGAAACTCGTGACCACGCAGAATGCGGGGATAAGGCAACGCGCCATTGTGTTTGAACCGCCGGTAGCCAAGATGCAGTTTGCGTTTGGCAAAGCTGGTGTGCACCGGCAGCAGGCCGGCCATTTGATGCTCCTCACCCTCGGCATCTGTCAGCGCTTCTCCCAGCACCATGAAGCCACCGCATTCACCATAGATGAGAGCGCCATGCTCTCCGGCATTGGTGAGGCTCGTGAGAAAGTTTTTGTTTGTTGCGATCTTGCCGGCGTGAAGCTCAGGATAGCCGCCAGGCAGAAACACCGCATCTGCCTCGGGCACTGCCTCATCGGCAAGCGGCGAAAAACATTTCACTTCTGCACCGGATTGACGCCAGCTCTCCAGAATGTGCGGGTAGGAAAAGCCGAAAGCTTCATCGCGCGCCACGGCGATGGTTTGTGCCAGTGGTGGCAGGCCCGGGGCATTTGATCTGCGCACGGTGAGAGGCGCTGCTATCTCTTCCAGCCGGGCAATATTCACGTTTGCTTCGACAAGCTCCGCTGCGCCATCGAGAAACGCGTCCAGATCAGGATGTTCGTCAGCCTGGACCAGCCCCAGATGCCGTGAGGGAACATCCAGCTGCGGCATATTCGGGATAGCGCCGACAACAGGAATGCCTAGCGGTTCCAATGCCGTCTCGATGATCTGCGTGTGCCGGGGGGAGCCGACACGATTGAGGATCACACCCGCTATTTTGCAGTTGTCCCTGAATGTCGCAAAACCATGGATCAGTGCTGCTGCAGACTGCCCCTGATTGCGCACATCAAGAACAAAGAGGATAGGCAGCCCCAGCATGGCAGCAAGATCAGCAGTCGATCCCACTCCCGAATGGGACCCATCGAAAAGGCCCATGACGCCCTCAACGACAAAAAGCTCCGATACCCCGCCACTGCTGGCTGCCAGCGTCTCCACATAGGATTGGCGCATGGCCCAGCCATCAAGGTTTATGCAGGGCAGACCCGTGGCGGCGGCATGAAACCGGGGGTCGATGTAATCCGGGCCGACTTTCGCAGAAGAAACCTTGCGGCCGGCGCGAACAAGTGCGCGCAAAATGCCAAGCGTCGCCACAGTCTTGCCGGAGCCGGATGAGGGTGCGGAAATGACAAGCCCGCGGGGTTCAGCCAAGAGCGTTCTCCCGAAGGCCTTCCACATACCAATTGAGATTTTCGCGGAAACCAACTACCCGACCGACAACGACCACGGAGGGTGTGGAAAGATGAGCGATATCCAGGCCGCCTGCAATGTCACCGAGAGTGAACTCGTGAACTTCCTGATTTGGCAGGGAAGCATTGGAGACGACAGCAACAGGATCATCCGCCGGACGGCCTGCAGCATGCAGGCGCGATGTAATGTCCTGAAGATTTTTCACCGCCATATACATGACGATGACCGGACACGCGGTGGCAATGGCATGCCAGTCGACGCTTGCGGGCACCTCGCCGCTGGAATCGTGGCCAGTGAGAAAAATGACACTGTGGTTGACGTCGCGATGGGTAGCCGGAATGCCCGCATAAGCAAGGCCGCCGACGCCTGAGGATATGCCCGGAACAATGCGGAATTGAATGCCTTCACGAGCCAGCACCTGACATTCTTCGCCACCGCGTCCGAAAATGAAGGGATCGCCACCCTTGAGGCGTAAAACCCTTTGTCCCGATTGCGCCAGTTCGACAAGGCGTAACGAAATGTCACGCTGTTTAGAGGACGGTTTGCCGCCGCGTTTGCCGGCATACTCGATGGTTGCGCCCGGCCTTACCCATTTGAGGATTTCGGCATCAACCAGAGCGTCATAGACAACGACGTCGGCAGTTTGCAGGGCATAATATCCCATCAGCGTCAGCAATCCGGGCGCTCCCGGTCCGGCACCAACCAGCCAGACAGTGCCGACGTCAAATGCCGGGAAATTGGCGCCGTCGAGCCGTGCAAAGCCCTCACCCACAGGGTGGTTCTCTGCCCACTCGGACGTGTCTGTTCGGCGTTGTGTTGGTTCGGGCTTCATGGCGCTCGATTGACGTTTGGAATGCGGTTCTATACAGGCAGATTATGGACCATGCCAGTGAGGATCACACGGGAAAATTAAGACGCGGCTGGACCACCGGAGCTTGTGCGACCGCGGCAACCCGTGCTGCATATGCGGCATTGCTGGGTGACGACTTTCCCGATCCGGTTGAAATTACCCTGCCGAAGGGCGAAAGGCCAGCTTTTGCGCTTGCTCTGGAGGAGCGCGGAGACGGTTGGGCGCGGACCGGGATCATCAAAGATGCAGGCGATGACCCGGACGTCACTCATGGCGCGCTGGTTGTATCGACAGTACGCCACGGTGTGCCGGGGTCCGGCATCACCTTTCGTGCAGGCGATGGCGTCGGCACCGTGACAAAACCCGGCCTGCCACTGGAGCCCGGCGAGCCGGCGATCAATCCGGTACCCCGCAAGATGATGTGTGCGGTCATCGCAGAACTCGCTGAAGCTCACGCTGCAAAGGGCGATGTCGAGATTGAAATATCCATTCCGCACGGCGCTGAACTGGCGACCAAGACCTGGAACCCCCGGCTGGGTATTCTCGGTGGGCTCTCCATTTTGGGAACTACTGGAATTGTGCACCCGTTTTCCTGCTCAGCCTGGATCCATTCCATACATCGCGGCATCGATGTGGCTCGGGCCGAGGGGCTCACGCACATCGCCGGCGCCACCGGGTCAACATCGGAAACAGCCGTGCAGAAGTTGCACAGCCTCCCCGATCAGGCCCTCATCGACATGGGAGATTTCGTCGGCGGCATGCTCAAACACCTGCGCCGCCATCCTGTTGAGCGGGTCACGATTGCCGGCGGCTTCGGCAAACTCACAAAGCTTGGCCAGGGAATGCTGGATCTCCATTCCGGCCGCAGTCAGGTCGATTTCATCTGGCTGGCGGAACGCGTCGAAGAACTTGGTGGCAGCCCGGAGCTTGTTGAAGCGGCACGTTCCGCCAACACCGCTGCACAGGTTCTTTCAGACACCGCGGTCGCCCTGCCAGGGTTTGCGGATTGTGTCGCTGGCCATGCACTAACCACAGCACGCAACACGTTGAGGGAAGCTCCGGTTGCCATTGACATAGTCATCATTGACCGGGAGGGCCGGGTCATTGGCCGTGCAGGTTAAAACCATCCTCATTCTTGGAGGTACCGGCGATGCGCGGGCGCTGGCAGAACGGCTTGATGCCCGTGGCGATCTTGAGGTCATCACATCACTTGCCGGCCGCACCCGTACGCCTGCCTTACCGCCTGGCGAGATCAGGGTTGGTGGTTTCGGTGGCGTAGACGGTCTTGTCGACTACATAGAACTTTCCGGCATCGACCTTGTGGTTGATGCCACGCATCCTTTTGCTGCCGGCATGTCACGCAATGCATTCCAGGCCTGCGCCCAGTCCGAGACGCCGCTTTTGCGGCTTGAGCGGCCGCCATGGCGCGAAGGCGAAGACGACCAGTGGCGGATGGTTCCCGATGTTCAAAAAGCGGCCTCCGCCCTGCCACGCGGCGGCCGTGCTCTGGTAACGGTCGGACGGCAGGAACTGGCCCCGTTTGCAGCACGATCGGACGTGGCTGTCATTGCACGGATGATCGAAGCACCTGACACCAGGCTTCCCGAGAACGTGCTTGTCATACTTGATCGCCCGCCTTTTACCTACGCTGACGAACGGGCGCTCATGATCGAGCAGAAGATTACGGTGCTTGTCTGCAAGAACTCCGGCGGCGTGGCAACGCAAGCCAAGCTGACCGCCGCTCGGGATCTGAAAATCCCGGTTCTCATGGTTGCGCGGCCTGAGTTGCCGGAGGTGCAATCAGTTACGACGGCGGAGGAACTGGAGGCACTTCTTGTCCGGGGGTTTAACGTCTGACAGCGTCAGACAACAGCCCGCTTGGTCTTGCGGTTGCGCAGAACATGCTGGTGGGCAGCATCATAAAGAGCGGAGTCCCTGAATTCGCGGGCGGCAAGCACGGGGCCGACGAGAACGAGTGCGGTGCGCGTGATCTTTGCCGTGCGCACTTTCGCCTGAATGTCGGACAGGGTGCCGTGAATGATCATCTGGTCCGGCCAGGTTGCCCGGTAGATCACCACAACAGGACATTCAGAGCCGTAATGTGGCGTCAGGGCACGCTCCACATAGCGCAGATTGCGGATCGAGAGGTGGATGGCAAGGGTTGCCCCTGTGGCGCCCAGCGTCTCGAGTTCCTCGCCTTGCGGCATGGCGGATGACTTCATCGCCGTGCGCGTCAGAATGACGGTCTGGGCGATCTCCGGCAACGTGAGCTCTGTCGCAAGAATTGCAGCGGCGGCGGCAAAGGCAGGCACACCGGGGGTCACGTCGTAGGCAATGCCGTGATCGTCGAGACGTCGCATTTGCTCGGCAATGGCACCATAAAGCGA
>JAJFHB010000665.1 GCA_021775795.1 Hyphomicrobiales bacterium
CGCGTCGAAGTCGAAGTCGTCGCCTACTCACCGCAATAAGACCGTGAAATAGGGAATAAAGCCGATGAGTTTTGAAACGATCAAGTTTGAGGTCAGTGATGGTGTCGGGATTATCACGCTGAACCGGCCCGATGCAGCCAATGCTTTGAACCGGGCAATGGCTCGAGAGTTATTCGAGGTGTCTGTGAAATGCGACTGCGACCCGGAAGTGCGGGCGGTTGTGGTCACCGCGACGGGAGGCATGTTCTGCGCCGGTGGTGATCTCAAGGAGTTCAACGGCAAGGGTGATCAACTGCCGGCGTTTTTGACGGAGACCGCCACTGTTCTCCACAATGCGATAATCCGCTTTCAGCACATGGATGCTCCGGTTGTGATGGCGGTTAACGGCACGGCGGCAGGTGCAGGGTTTTCGATTGCGCTTTCGGGTGATTATGTCATTGCCGCGGAAGGGGCGAAGTTCGTCTCTGCCTATACTGCATCCGGCCTGACGCCGGATGGCAGCTCGACCTTTTTCATCGCCAAGCATGTGGGATTGTTGCGGGCCAAGGAATTGGTCCTCACGAACCGGGTTCTCAGCGCGCAGGAAGCACAAGACTGGGGCATCGTCACCAAGGTTGTCGAGGCTGACGCGCTTATGGATGAAGCGCTGTCGGTTGCGGCTCATTTTGCGGATGGCCCGACAAAGGCTTATGGCGGCGCCAAAAGGCTGTTGCTGAAGGCCTCCCGGGAAAGCCTGGAATCGCAAATTGAAGCGGAAACCCAAAGTATCGCTGCCATGTCGCGCACCCATGATGGCGCCCACGGCATTGATGCTTTCGCCAACAAGCGGAAGCCGGAATACAAGGGCGAGTAAATCAACCAGTTGCTAATGGCAACTGAAGTCGGGGCACTCATAATCGGCTCGAAAAGGTAGTTCGCTGACCCAAATTTCGTGTCGGTAGGTTGACATACAACTATAAAAATGTATATGCATATTTATGGCTAAGAACAAATTACCTCTAGACCAGCCGGATTTGACAGTTTGCGCATGTGCTTCTCTCAGGCGTGCGACGCGGATGGTCACGCAGACTTATGACGCAGCGTTGCGGCAGTCTGGCCTTCGGGCAACACAATTCACTCTTTTGAGCGTGCTGAGTAAAATGGGTGAGGTTCGGCAAACAGAAGTTGCGGAACGAATGGGAATGGACGGCACAACGCTTACCCGAAACCTGCAACCGCTTGCCCAGAAAGGTTTGGTGGAGATAACCCGTGATGTTGACCAACGGGTGCGGCTGCTGAAGCTCAGCGAGGATGGGCAGAGAGTATTTGACGAGGCTGTGCCTCTCTGGCGGGAGGCGCAATCGCAATATGTCAAAGGTCTCGGCGGAAAAAAGCTCGCGAAACTTCTCAAGGCGCTATCTGCAACAGCCAACATAGCGCATCCGGAATAAGCTCCATTTTTTTTGTTTAAAAAGATGCATATACATTTAATAGGAGAAATGCGATGACTTGCGTCCAGACACCTGATTGGACCATGGCTCAAAAGACCGGTGTAGGTTTGTTTGTCGGGGCAGTGTTTGCGGCAGCATACTTTATAGGCACGGGGCAATGGCTCACAAATGACGGACCCTATCTGATGGCGCCGATAGCTCTGACAGCAGCGGCACCCGTTATATTGTTTCTCGGTGCCTATGCCGGCTCTGTCACTGTTCGAAATTTTGTCCTGGCGCAGGATCTGGGCTGGCTGACTAGGATGCAGCAGTGGCGTGTCGTCGGTTTCGCGTTCCTGCCCATTTACGCGCTTGGCCATCTGCCTGGCCTCTTTGCGTGGCCTGCAGGACTTGGAGATTTTGCCGTTGGCATCACCGCGTTCTTTGTTGTCTCGCGGCTGGCCGAGGACCCAGACTACACATCCAAACGGGGCTTCCTGCTCTTCAACTTCATGGGTCTTGCAGACTTTGCCGCCGCACTTGTCACCGCCGGATTGACTTCGGGAGCTTATCCCAAGCTTGTCTCACACGGTGTCACAAGTGCTGCAATGGATGTCTGGCCGTTGAATATTTTTCCGAGCTTTTTCGTGCCCCTGTTCATGATCCTGCATCTGGCCGTGCTGTTGAAACTTTATTCCCTGCGGGCGAGCCGCAAGGCGGGTGTTGAGCAGGCCTTACAGGCAGGGTGAAATTTGTACTCCGAGATGGCCGGGGACGACCCGGACAGAAATTCAAACCCGTAAACTTAGCAAAGGAACAGAAAGATGAACGTAACAGCAGACTACTCGCCGAAGCTGGAAAAGGGAATCGGGGTTGCTACACTGCTGCCTCTTGTCAGCCGCTCCGTTCTGGCCCGGGCCGGTGTTGTGGCGGTGCTGCTCGGGTCGGTTCTCACCATTGCCAATCAGTCAGACGCGTTACTCGGGAGTGCTGACATTCAGATGCTGCCTCTGTTTTTTGGTTTTCGTGACGCCTTTCATTGTTGTGATGATTTCACAGACAATGGGCATTGGCCGCGCCAGGGTGGATGCGGCGTCCGCTGACATTGAGCGATTGGCTAAATCAGGCTTTTGGCAGACGGCGTTCTCTCACGGTATTGCAAGGCGCTCGGTGCTTCTTGGAGTTGCAGCAGGGACGATCAGCACTGCAGTCGTGGTAGCTGCAGCGGTACTAGAGCACGGCACCGTCAAGGAACTGTCCGGGGCTCTGACCCTTCAGGCATTTGTGCTGCCCATGATGTTCGGCCTGCTCTCGCAGACACTGTCTTACCGGCGTGCTGTCGATGTGATTGCGGGCGCCGCCCCCAACGGTGAGGATCGCGCCTCATTTATCTAGAAACATGTATCTACAATTTTACCTCAAAAGGAAATGCGATGACCATAAGTGCAGAAACCAGTATCAACCCCCGCTCCACACTTCGACGCGCTCTGACGTGGCTACGAGATTTTGATGAGGCGCTGAACGCAGATCCGGTCGACCAGACGATTGATCAACTCAACCGCAAGATTGAGGCACTGGAAGCAAGGGTCCGCAAATTGCAATCATGAGGACACTGAAGCGGCGCCGGCAGTGAGCCCGGTGCCGCTCTGCTCCGCCGCT
>JAJFHB010000666.1 GCA_021775795.1 Hyphomicrobiales bacterium
CCGTGGATCACGCAGAGGAATGTCAACGTTCTTGCGGCTGTTGAGACCTCTGACGATTGATCGCACGGTGGCGAGTGCATGTGTGTCGTCCAGAGCGAAATGATCGGCGACACCGGACAACCGGGTGTGGACGTCGGCGCCACCGAGATCTTCAGCGGAAACCACTTCTCCGGTTGCAGCTTTCACCAGCGGCGGGCCACCCAGAAAGATAGTGCCCTGTCCACGGACGATGATCGTTTCGTCAGACATGGCCGGCACATAAGCCCCGCCCGCAGTGCATGATCCCATAACACAGGCAATCTGAGGGATGCCCTGGGCCGACATGGTTGCCTGATTGTAGAAGATGCGGCCGAAATGCTCACGGTCAGGAAAGACTTCTGTGTGGTTGGGCAGATTTGCGCCACCGGAATCGACGAGATAGATGCAGGGAAGCTGGTTTTCGCGAGCGATTTCCTGAGCGCGCAGATGCTTTTTCACCGTCATCGGAAAATAGGTGCCGCCCTTGATGGTAGCGTCGTTACAAACAATGACGCACTCGCGACCCTCTATGCGTCCAACGCCCGTAATGACACCAGCACCATGAATGTCACCGCTGTACATGTCGTGGGCGGCAAGCTGCGATAGTTCGAGAAATGGCGAACCAGGATCAACCAGTTGCATGACCCTATCGCGCGGCAGGAGTTTTCCGCGGCTCAGGTGGCGTTGACGAGACTTCTCGTTACCACCAACTGCGGCAGCGGCACGCTTCTCATTCAAGTCAGCAACAAGTTCGGCCATCGCTTCAGCGTTGGCGCGAAACTCGTCGGACTTAATATTTATTCGGGATTTATACTCAGCCATGGGGGCTAAATACCGAAGATGGAAGTCGCTGTCACGAGGCTTAAGACCAGCAGGTTCAAAACCATCGGCGCACATCGTTGCGATAGGCCTGATATTCAGCGGGGAACTTAGCCGTCAGATAGGCTTCTTCCCGCACAATGACACCATAGTGCATGATGAGCAGGACAATCGGCAGCAACAAGAATGCCCACATGACATTCAAAAGCAGGGCCAAAGCAACATACAGCAGCGTCAGCCCCACATAGATCGGGTTGCGCGAGTACTTGTAGGGGCCATGGGTCACAATGGTGGTGCTGGGCTGGCTTGTCGTCACATTTGTTCCAGCCCGCATGAAACCCTGAATACAAACAACGAGTAACGTCGCACCAATAAAAAACACCACACAACCGATGATAAACGGAGCGGTCGACGCGAACAGGAAGCCGCTGCCCAGGGGCATGTAAATTTCCAACCCGCAGGCAAGCAGCAGTGCGCCCACATAGATGAACGGAGGATGTGTGATAACGCCTGGATTATCGCCGTTCCCTGTCATGATGCCCCTTTGTCCTCTTCATTCTCCCCAACGCTTTCAATGCGCTGATCAAGTGCCTGCATGACTTGTGAAATGACGTCACTCGCCGTTTCAATGTTCCGTGGTGCAAGGTCGCCGAGCAATTCCTGCGTCAGGCCAAGCATCTTATCTTCTATCTTGTCGTGATGCGCGCGGCCTTTGTTCGTCAAAGCCACGAGCTTTGAGCGTTTGTGTGCCGGGTTCTCTTTGAACGTGACCAGGCCGGCCTCTTCCAGTTCATTCGCCAAAACCTGAATGTGCTGCCGGGCGACCGGACGCAGGCGGGCGATTTGAGGCACCGTCATGGGACCTTCGCGCACAAGCGTGTGCAAAACGCCCCAAGTGCCGCCGCCTGCAGCATTCACCGAGCCGGTGGTCCCGCCAACCGCCCGCAGCTTGTGGGCCGTCCAGACCACATCAATGAGCATCTGCAGCATTTTTCGCGCGTCTGCCTCTTGCTTCATCTCAGTGCATTTATCCCGTGCTTTGTGACGTAACTGCTGAAAGTTTTACAGGCACGCGACGTGCGCGCAACACTTCCATCAAAGTGATCGAAAGATAATCGGGCTTTGACACGCCCGCCGCCGCCTCTATCCTCGCGAAACTTTTCTCTCCAACCCGGTTCAAACCAAAATGAAACTGACCCGTTCCGATATTTTTCCTGAGGGTGACCTGCCGGCCGCAGCGGCGGTTATGGAACGCGGGCGTGAGATGGCGCGCGTCTGGAAAGTCGGACCATCGGCTTTTCTGAATTTCACTCAATCGAAGAGTGAAGCTGAATACAAGAGAGCACAGGCTGCGGATGGCCGCGTTATGCAACATGCTCAGATCGGGTTTCGGGACCCCGCAAAAACGCAGCAGGCCTGGTCTGAGATTTACGACCGATGTGCTGCGAAGAACGTCTGCGTCGACCGCTACGGGATCTGTCTCGACTGGTCGATGGGTTATCCGCGCGATCTTCGCCAGGATGCGATGCGCGGCACCGGTCTTATCCTTCGCGATGCAGAGGAGTTCGCGGCCCTCACCGCTCTGGCACCCGTAGCGCCTCACTTCGGCGATTTTGTCCTTGGATTTCCAAGCGCGGTTGAAAACACCCAGTCGGCCCTGGCCGCAGGTTCCACGTCAATTGGCAACCTGGGGCAGTATTTTACATTTCGACTGCCGGACTGGGATGATGATGTGGCCTCTACCGAGGCAACCCTCACCGCCCTTTCTCTTATCGCTGCCCAGGACGTTGAGGTTCTCGTTCACTCCAACCTCGACGATGGCTATGCAGCGATTTTCACAGACCTGGCATCGAGCCTTGGCGCCGTCCTTCTGGAAAAGCACATTGCCGAAACCCTGATTGGCGCGCCCATCAGCCACTGCTATGGCCATCACTTCACTGATCCGATGCGGCGCATCGCCTTTCAACTCGCACTTCAAAGCGTCAGCGCCACCCCGGGGACGATGGTTTACGGCAATACGGTCAGTTA
>JAJFHB010000667.1 GCA_021775795.1 Hyphomicrobiales bacterium
GTCATCGGCGCTCAAGCACCGCTCCGCCATCGGGTGCTTCTTGATTATGCACAATGGCTGCAAACAATTGCCCCGGATCTGCGCGTCGTTATTTTTGGTAGCCACATCACTTTGGGCATCTATCGCTGCGATCACCTCATTGCCGTGCACGGGTCATTTGACGCCTGCAAGGATCGAAGATTCGTTGATTATGTCGCCGATAACGAAAAGCAGTACATTGAGGAGCAATATCCAACGCTCAGGTTTTCGTTTGTGGACAGATACGGACTGCTCTGCAGCGGCGGGCTTCTGGAGAACTGCATCACAGAGTTTGAAGGAGAACCCCTGTTTTACGATGCCCACCACTTCAGCCAGGCAGGCGTTCGTCTTTTGACTGAGCTCGTGGCTCAGGCGCATGGTCCAGAGCTTTTTCACTAACTGGGTTCACCCGCAGCACCGGTTAAAGATCTAACCAGGTAGCGTGTGGACTTAAGGTGGCCCCAAATTCGCAGTGCGAACTATTGCGCCGGCGCCTCTTCGATTTGGATCAGCTTGACCCGGCCGAGCAGTTCTCCGGTGCGAATATCAATGATGATGATTTCGTCCGCTGCGCCCTTGGTGACATGCAGAACCATGCGGTCGCCGTCGACCTCTATCTGGCTGACAAGAGTGTCCGGCTCGATCTCCACATCAAGCTGTGAAAACCCGTGCTCCCGCCCGATTACAGGTGCAGCCTCTTCATCGGATCCATCAGCAAGATTGATGGCTCGATAGGCAATAATAAAAACTAGGACCAGAAAGCCGACCACGAGTACAATGCCCATGATCACGACCACATATTTCAAGATGCGTTCTCCGCGTGGGCCAATAGGGCCCGATGGCGGCGCAGAAGGCGATGGGTCGGAGTTGGAGTAAGTGGTTTCCGATTGTGTCATGACAGATAATCAGTACCGTACATTTTGTGTTTCAGAAGAACAGGTCGGCGACCGGTTTGACCGCGTGCTGAGTTTGCAGTTTCCAGATATTTCACGCTCGCGATTTAAACAACTCATAAAAGCTGGGACAGCTTCTATCAATAATGCACCCGTTGCAGATCCGAGCCGACTGCTCGCTGACGGTGACATAATTGCAATTGCAATCCCGGAACCCGAGCCGGCAATTCCACAAGCCGAACCGATTCCCTTGAGTATCATATATGAAGATGATGCATTAATCGTCATCGACAAACCATCGGGACTTGTCGTTCATCCAGCCGCCGGTCACTGGACGGGAACTCTGGTCAACGCACTGATCGCTCACTGCGGAGACAGTCTATCCGGCATTGGCGGGGTGCGCCGGCCAGGTATCGTTCATCGCCTGGACAAGGAAACGTCGGGCCTGCTCGTCGTGGCCAAGCACGACCAGGCACATAAGGGGTTGTCCGAACAGTTTGCAGCCCACGGCCGTGACGGCCGCCTGCAAAGGGCTTATGTGGCGCTTGTTTGGGGAACTCCGGCGCGCCCACAGGGAACCGTCGACACTCATCTCGACCGCAAGGCGACAAACCGGCAAAAAATGGCCGTGGTAAAATCCGGCGGAAAACACGCAATCACCCACTATTCTCTCCTCGAAAGTTTCACGAACGGCGAGGGCCGCTTTATCCTGTCGCAAATCGAATGTCGGCTTGAAACCGGGCGCACCCATCAGATCAGGGTTCACATGGCGCATGTGGGGCACCCGGTTCTGGGAGATGCGACATATGGCTCAGGCTATGCAGCAAGCGCCCGGAACCTGCCCGAAGACGCCCAAAAAGCCCTGCAAACCCTCAAACGTCAGGCGCTTCACGCCGCTCAACTGGGTTTTGAACACCCCATCACAGGCAAGGCCATGACCTTTCGCAGCAACCCGCCGGGCGATTACCAAAGGCTCCTGGAAACCTGCCGTAAAGGTTTGCGGTCGCAAAAGGCTTAAAATCGCCGTTGATCGTGCCTATATAGGGTGATGCTGCCCATTCGGCGGCGCGGTTTTGTGTTTCTGAAAGAAAATTGGGGCTAAGAGCGGACATGGCAACGAAAAATGTGCCGAGCATTACCAATGACGGCAACCTCAGCAGGTACCTTCAGGATATTCGTAAGTTCCCCATGCTGGAGCCTAACGAAGAATACATGCTTGCCAAGAGCTGGCGGGAACATGAGGACACAGAGGCTGCACATCGCCTCGTGACCAGTCATTTGCGCCTCGTCGGTAAAATAGCCATGGGTTACCGCGGCTATGGGCTGCCCGTTGCGGAGATCATTTCCGAAGGTAACGTCGGCCTCATGCAGGCGGTGAAACGCTTCGACCCGGAAAGAGGCTTCCGTCTGGCGACCTATGCCATGTGGTGGATTCGCGCCTCCATTCAGGAGTTTATTTTGCGCTCGTGGAGCCTCGTCAAGATGGGCACCACCGCAAGCCAAAAGAAGCTTTTCTTCAACTTGCGTAAGGTCAAGGGACAGATTCAGGCTTTCGAAGAGGGAGATCTGCTGCCCGACCATGTGACCGAAATCGCCACCCGGCTTGGGGTGTCGGAAGCAGACGTGGTTTCCATGAACCAGCGCCTCGGCGGCGACACATCTTTGAATGCGCCCCGCAGCCAGGAGGCTGAAGGAGAGTGGCAGGACTGGCTTGCCGATGACACGGAAAGCCAGGAATCCGTACTTGCCGAATCTGAAGAAATGGCCAGCCGTCGCGGCATGCTTGAGCTGGCGATGGACAAACTCAACGACCGCGAAAAACGGATATTCATGGCCCGCCGGCTGGAGGAAGATCCCTCAACGCTGGAAGAGCTCTCACAGGAATTCAATGTATCCCGCGAGCGCATTCGCCAGATTGAAGTGCGTGCCTTCGAAAAGGTGCAAAAGGCAGTGAAGCGGGAAGCCCAAAAGCAAACCGCCGGCAACGCATAGATCATTTTACCCGGATATGGGTTCGGTTTGACCGGGCCATCGGTGGCCCAAATCGCCCCTCCTGCAACGTCGTGTTGCTTTCCTGAGGACCCGATTTGGTGTCTTCAAATGCTTCC
>JAJFHB010000668.1 GCA_021775795.1 Hyphomicrobiales bacterium
AGGTGCTTGATACCCTTGCAATTGCCCGTGCCAAGCATCCTGCCGCCTCCAACAGTCTGGATGCATTATGCAGGCGCTACCATGTTGACAATTCCAGCAGAGAAAAACACGGCGCTTTACTCGATTCTGAAATACTCGCTGAAGTGTATTTGGAACTCATCGGCGGCCGCCAGCCTGACCTTGTGCTTGTAAGCAACGATCAGCAGACTTCCGGCACAGACGGCGTACAAATGGAAACACCAACGCGCCCGGCACCGCTCGCATCACGTCTCACACGCGAAGAAATCGCTGCCCACGGGAATCTTGTTGAAGAGCTGGGCGATGCCGCCATATGGCACCGCTATTTGAACCTTGAAAGCGGCTCTTAGATCTTCGGCGCTTCGCCGCCTTGCTGCTGTTGCGCGACACGCTGCTGATACATTCCTGCGAAATCAATCGGATCGAGCATGAGCGGCGGAAAGCCACCCTGCTGTGTCGCATTTGCCATGATCTGACGGGCAAACGGAAACAGTGCGCGGGGGCATTCGATCAGAACAATCGGATGCAGCGATTCTTGCGGCACATTGGTGATCTGGAACATGCCCGCGTAGTGAATTTCACAGACAAACGCTATTTTCTCGTCATTCTGTGCTTTGGCCTCGAGGTGTAGTTCCACCTCATAGGTACCTTCCGCCAGGGTCTTGGCGTTCACATTGACGGCAATGTCAACCTTCGGTGAAGGGGTGCCGGACTTGAGCGTGTCGGGAGCGTTGGGATTTTCGAACGACAAATCCTTCAAATACTGCGCGACAATTTTCAAAGAAGGCGCTGGTGCATTCGTTGCAGCGGCGTCGGCTGCAGCTTCGCCTCCATTGGCTTCACTATTGCTGGATTTTTCGTCTTCGGCCATCAAAGCAGTCCCTTGGTTCGCTGGCAGCATTGTCATCATGCGCGAGCGGCTGGAAATCGGCGGTCTGGCTACCACGTCTGCAAGCGTCCGGCAATAGCCGCGGCTCTTCGGACCTATCTATGCCAGGGTGACGAGGGGTTGATATTTTCCGGGTCTCCATTGTCTTCCGGATCGTCGGCCTTCCGCTCAGGCACCTCATGCGCTTCGCCCTCGATCACCATACCGGGAGTTGCCGTTCTGCCGGGGTTGGATTGCCTGTTGTGGGGCCCCGCTTGAACGTTGACGTTGACCTTGTGTTTCAAACGGCCCCAGATGAGTTGGGCGGCAATCAGTCGCACGGGCGGTATGAGCAATGCAAAACCCACAAAGTCGGTAAAGAAACCAGGCGTGAGAAGTAGGAGACCGGAGACAAGAAGAAATCCGCCGTGGATTACCGCCTCAACAGGAAACTCCTGCTGCTGCACCGACGATTGCATCTTTTGCAGCACCTGCAGACCCTGCTGACGCAAAAGCACGGTTCCGACTATGGCCGTGAGAATGACACAGCCAAGAGTCGACCAAAGTCCGATAAAACCGCCAACTTCAATAAAAATCGCAATTTCAAGGATCGGAACGGCTATAAGAACAATCAGTAGGAGCACGGGATTTCAGTTTCCTTCTGGTAAATGAGAGTAGCACGGCAGTTCACGGCAGAATGTCACGCCATAATTCCATGACATGAGATAAGTGGACTGTTGGATACGTGCTATGATTATATATGTATATGTGAACGACAGGCAGACGGTGCAATGCAGAGTCTTAGTTTAGGGCCAAAGCCCGAATGATGATGAAACTCCGCAAACACTGCGCTAAAACCACTAACCAAAGAGTGATACAGGTCAATTCGTAATGAACGAAGCCTTCGATCCATTTAACTTGCTGATCCTCGGAATTGCCATTGTCATTTTCTGGCGGTTGCGAAATGCTCTTGGCCGACGAACCGGTCATGAACGCAAACCCTTTGACCCGTTTAATGCTCCTGACACCAACGAAGGTGCTGGTGCAGAGACGGGTAACACAGGAAACGTTGTTACCTTGCCAGGCGCAAAGACTGAAGAAGCCCGGCTCGATCAACAACTCGATGACGATGAGCCACCAGTTTGGCAAGGTCACGCAGAGGATGGAACGCCTCTGGCCGAGGCCCTGGCGACCATCGCTGCAAGCGACCAATCCTTTCAGCCGACAACATTTCTGGAAGGTGGCCGTATGGCCTATGAGATGATTGTCACCGCCTTTGACGCCGGTGACCGGCGCACGCTGAAAACACTCCTCAGCAAAGAAGTCCTGGAAGCCTTTGAAACGGCTATCAACGATCGCGAATCAAACGGCAGCACCATCGAATCCAATTTTGTTGGCATCGACAACGCCACCATCATCGATGCATCCGTTAAATCCGGTAATGCCAACGTCACCGTAAAAATTGTCAGCCAGCTGATTTCCGCCACGTTTGATCGGGATGGAAACATCATCGATGGTGATCCGAAAAAAGTACGGGAAGTGACAGACATCTGGACATTCATGCGCGAGCTTGAATCAAACGACCCCAACTGGAAACTGATCGCGACCGAGGCCGCAAATTAGCGTCGAGCAGAAACACGGCGCTGTTTGGTCATCCGTCAAAGCTCATGCTTTCGACCCAGTGCGAGCCGGCCGAATAGCGATATGTATCCTGATCGTAGGTATCTTCATGGCGGCTACTGAGGAAAGTACACGAGCTGCCAACGTCTCCTTGCGCAACGTCGAATTCGCAACCCTGAACGGTTGGCAGTATGATAATCATCGCGAGGCGATGAAAGCCTTCCTGCGCACCTGC
>JAJFHB010000669.1 GCA_021775795.1 Hyphomicrobiales bacterium
TTCTTGCGGAATCCCGTCAGCCTCATGAGCCGCATGACGCACAATTGGCAAGTGGCGCCGGAACACGCGCTCGAGCGCGGTGACCAGGGCTGGCAGCCTCAATCACCAACCCTCGTCGAAGATGATCCGATGTTTGCGGAAGCGCTTGTCAATCCAACTGCGTTGTTCATTGACGATGTTGTAAATGCTGATCCTGCAGTGGTGAATGCTGCCTACGAGATAGAGCATTTCAGTCACACGGCGCTGATCCATGCACCGTTATTCCATGATGGCAAAATGTGGGGAATTCTCGAACCTTGTGTCTTTGATGGCCCCCGGCACTGGAGCGAAAAAGACCAGACCTTCACGGCATTGGCGCAGGAAAAGCTGGCACCAATCGCGACTGCCTACGTCCTGAAGCACTGCCCATAAGTCCGGGCAACGAAATGGGATCGGTTCAAATTACTCAATGATGCCATCTACGTAGTGCCCGTTGATGATGGAAGCGACCGTCAGGCCCTGCCAGAAACCTTTGAGAACAACTGAGTTGCTGCCGTAAGCTGGAACAGCATATTCGCACCAGGCAGAAACACCGATCATCAATTGCACATCGGGCTCAATCTCTTCCCAACGCTTCTCATCAATTTCCACCTCGGCCTCGGCAATCCCGAGAATGACGTCTTGCTCTGCCCAGAAATCAAGAATTGCTGCCGCTGTCTCCGGCTCATCGCGGCAAAAGGCAACGGCGGCTTCATTCTCATCGATGCCTTCATCCATAAAAAACGCAAAGATCGAGAGAGTGATGATGACGGTGAAAACCGGAGTTATGAACTTCATGCCCTGAGCCTACACTGCATCAAACCTGGCAATCAAACCCGATCGCGGCGGCGGCGGCGTCCTCCACCATCCCGTCCGCCGCCTGATTGTGCGGTGGCTTTGGGTTTGGGCAATTGCACTTCCTGGGCGAGCTTTTCATATGGGTCGGTCGCATGCGGGAAGCCCATGGCACCAACAAAATGTTCCTGAAACTTCGGTTCAACCGCAGTCTCGATCTTTTCGATTTCCTTCACAACTTTTTCGATTTCCCGTCGTGCTTTGGAATTCAAAAGAGCAATACTGGCACCACTACCAGCGGCGTTACCGGCTGATGATACTTTTGCAAGTTCGCAGTCAGGCAGCATGCCCAAAACCATGGCGTATTTGACATCAATGTGGCTGCCGAAGGCGCCTGCCAGGGTAATGCGATCCAAGGTCGTTATGCCAAGGTGCTCCATCAAGAGTGCAGCTCCTGCATAGAGCGCGCCCTTTGCCAACTGGATCTGGCGCACGTCATTCTGCGTTACGCGTATTTCCTGCTCCCCTTCCCATATGAGATAGGAGAACGTGCGGCCATCTTCCTGAATACGCGGAGATGTTGCCGCCATGGAACCGTCGATGGCACCATCACGTGTGATAATTCCCTTGAGAAACATTTCGGCCAGGGCTTCAATAATGCCTGAACCGCATATTCCCGTCACACCGGTGCGCTCGATCACTTCGTCGAAACCGTCCTCGTCAGACCAAAGGTCCGAGCCTATGACCTTGAAGCGCGGCTCCAGTGTTTCGGGATCAATCCGCAGCCGCTCTATAGCGCCGGGTGCAGCCCGCTGGCCGCAGGAGATCTGAGCGCCTTCAAAGGCGGGGCCTGTCGGCGAAGAACAGGCAAGCAGGCGGTCCTTGTTGCCGAGGATAAGCTCAGCATTCGTACCGACATCAACTATAAGCCAGTTGTCGTCCTGCAGGTGCGGCCCCTCCGACAGCACTACAGCGGCTGCATCCGCGCCAACGTGACCAGCAATGCATGGCAACACGTAGACGCGAGCGTCGGGATGCATGTGGAGATCAATTTCACTTGCCCACAGGGTTTTCGAGCTGTTCGTCGCCAGCGCGAACGGCGCGCCGCCAAGTTCCGTAGGGTCAATACCAAGAAGCAGATGGTGCATGATGGGATTCCCGACGAAGACAACCTCGAGCACATCGTTCAGATCAATCATCGCTTCTGCAGTCACCTGCCCGATCAGGGCGTTGATGGCCTCGCGAACAGCAGCGGTCATGTCCACATCACCGCCCGGATTCATCATCACGTATGAGACCCGGCTCATCAGGTCTTCGCCAAAGCGTATTTGAGGATTCATGAGGCCAGCCGAGGCGACATTCTTGCCTGAACCCAATTCCCACAAGTGGGCTGCAATTGTGGTAGAGCCGATGTCCATGGCAACGCCGTAGACTTTGTCTTGAAATCCCGGCCACACAGAAATGATACGGTCACGGGAACGGATGTGGCCGTGATAAATGGCAACCGTCACCTTCCATTCGCCCTGGCGCAACACCTTCTGCAAAGTCTGCAACGTGCGTAGATCCGTGTAGACCTGCTCGATCTCCCATTGATCATGCAGAGCCTTGTAAACACGCTCCAAATCCCCGGAAGGATGGTGCATATCAGGCTCGTCCACCTCGATGTAGTAGAGTCGCGTGACCGGATCGAGTGCGATGTCCCGCACGTCTGCACGCTTGCGAACGACCTGTTTGTGAACCTGCGATTCCGGCGGCACCTCGATGACAACGTCGCCCTGGATGCGAGCCTGACAGCTCAAACGACGTCCGGATTTCAGGTTTCGCTTTGAGGAGTAGCGATCTTCGACGGAGGTGAATTCATTGAGGTGGTCGGCGCGGGAAACAATGCCGTGTTTGGCAAACTCGCCCTCCGGTACGATCACCTGGCAGCGACCGCAAATTGCACGCCCGCCGCAGACAGAATCAATGTCAACACCAAGACTGCGCGCGGCGCTCAATATCGGTGTGCCGATATCGAAGCGGCCACGCTTGCCCGAGGGGGTGAAAACGATTAGCGCGTCGTTCTTTTCCTCATCGGACATTTCGCAACTCCCGGCTAGACGCGGCCGCGACGACGGTTTTCGCGCCGCCGTGGTGTACCCTCAGCCTGCTCAGAGCCGCTTGGCACGGCAGGCTCGCGAAATTTGCGCATCCAGTTGCGGCAGTCGCGATCGACACCGTTCAAGACATTAGCTGCCATAACGGCACTCATGTCTTCTTGATGCAACGGGTTCATGATGGCGGACGTCATGCCGGCACAGGCTGCCATGGACAGGAAATGACCGTTCAATGCACGGCGGTTTGGCAGACCGAAGCTGATGTTCGAGGCACCACAGGTCGTGTTGACCTTGAGTTCCTCGCGCAACCGGCGCACCAGAGCAAACACCTGCTGACCGGCTGTTCCCATGGCGCCAATGGGCATGACCAGAGGATCGACGACAATATCCTGCGCCTTGATGCCGTAGTCGGCGGCGCGATCAACGATCTTTTTGGCAATAATGAAGCGCTCATCC
>JAJFHB010000670.1 GCA_021775795.1 Hyphomicrobiales bacterium
GACCCGGAAAATGGCGGCTGGCAACAGGATACGTTTTTCGCCCTCATGCGCATCGGCCTTCTGCAACACCGCCTCGGTGATGTACACGCAGCCCTCGAAACCCTGCAACGGGGGCATCAGGTGATTTCCACACTTGCCGCACGCGAGCCCGGCCACGGTAGCTGGCAACGCGATCTTGCTTCATCTCACATCGCTCTGGGGCGGATGTTCGGCAAGCTCGGGCGCACCGACGAGGCACGACGAGAACTTGAAACATCGCTTTCCCTGCGTTTGGCGCTTGTTGCACGGGATCCGGCAAATGTGAACTGGCGCCGTGATCTTTCGATGGGGCAGGATGTCCTGGGTCAATTTCTGGTGGCACAAAGCGAGTTGGATGAGGCGCTGGCGCTTTTCGAAGCAGCCCTCATTGCCCGCCAACGCGTGCTGGAAGATGAGCCCGGCAACGCCGAATTCCGTCGCCTTGTCGCTGTGTCTCACGCCCGCATCGGCGATCTTGTATTTGCTCGCGGCGATGCAGATAGCGCGCTTGCGCATTATCAGACTGCACTCGCAACTTTCGAAACCCTTCGCGCAGAGGACAGCAGCAACACAGACAACCTCGGTGACGTCGCCCGTGCACATGCCCGCCTTGGCCGCGTGATGACGAGCCTTGAGCACTTTGAAGCCGCACACGGCCACTACGCTGAGGAGGTCGCAATCTTGAAGGAGCTTGTGGAAGAAGATGCAGCACACATCATTCTGAGAGCAGATCTTGCCGACGCCTACCAAAGACAGGCCGCTCTGCTCGTTCTGGAAGGCGACACTATTGCTGCGCTGGACATATTGGCCAATGCACAATCACTGATCGAACCATTAACGGCATCAGATCCGCAGCGCCTTGAGTGGCAGGTAGCTCTTGCAGCCATCCATCTTGCCACAGCGGAACTGTTGCAAAGCGACGACCGGTCGACAGACGCAGGCGACCACCGCCATGCAGCTCTTGAAATCCATGAGCGCCTGGCACTGGAACAGCCCGCCAACACAGACCTTCAGCTTGAGCTGTCTGACGTGCTTTCAAGCCTGGCCGATGCAGAGCCGGACCGGGCGTTTGATTATCTGACACGCGCCCGCGACATCCTCCGACGCCTTCAGGCAGACGGAAAACTGACCGTTGAGCAGAGTGCAGAGATGGAAGAAATTGAAAACAGGCTGCAAACACTGGCAAACTGATGGTGCGGTGTTTGCGTTGTCAGGTGATAATTGACATTACCGATGACAACAGGAATTGGCCTTCAGAGCGGGCCAAAATAAAAAAGGGCTGACGCGATTGCGCCAGCCACTCTTTCAGCTTTTTAAGCTAAATCAGACGATTTCGAGGTTTGTCGCTGCGGACTTGCCTGAACGCTGATCGGCTTCAACTTCGTAATTAAGCTTCTGACCTTCGGTCAGTTCCGGAATACCGGCACGCTGTACAGCGGAGATGTGGACGAATACGTCCGGTCCGCCGTCGCTGGGCTCAATAAAGCCGAAGCCTCTGGTATGATTGAAAAATTTTACAGTTCCTGTGGCCATAAGAGCCTCCATTTGACTACGCTTGACGCGTCTAACCCGGGTGATTGCAGCTAAAACTGCTATCGGTATTTTAGCGATGTCTTGGAAGGCGTCGTTGACAGTCCTAAGGCGCAAGGCAGAGCAAAATATCGAATGAAATTCTTATGCCCCTCTGAAATCAAAAGGTCAACACTGTTACGCACCCCCTAGCCTACTCGTCTCAGATAAGGTTTCGGGCAGTTTAACGCCTCATTGCAGGTTTCCAGCCGGCATGTGCCACAAGTCACTCTTGCCAATACGCCTATGACGCGCCTATGCAGATGCCGGAATTTGCATGTCATTTTGCGGCCGAGAGCGGCCGCAGTCAAAAACGGCCCCGCCGGGATCTGAAAACATTATGCCCAACGCGACAGACACTGCAGCCGTAGTCGACACGATGCGTTCTTTGGCGCTCTCAGCAGGCCGGGAAATCATGCGGATCTACGAAAGTGACTTCACTGTCGAGTTCAAAGACGACCGCAGCCCCATCACGGATGCCGACCGGGCAGCCGATGCGGTCATTGTCGAAGGACTGACGCAACAGTTCCCGGAAATTCCCATCGTCACCGAAGAGCGCACAGAGAGCCAGATCATCAGCCAGCCGGACGATCCGTTTTTCATCGTGGATCCTCTTGACGGCACCAAGGAGTTTGCAAGCCGCAATGGTGAGTTCACGGTGAACATAGCGTTGGTCATCGGCAGGCGCCCCCGATTGGGCGTGGTTTTCGCACCTGCCGTCGGGCGGCTTTTCTACACCCTGTCAGAAGATCAGGCCGTTGAAGAAAATACCTGGGAGGGAAATGCTCGCAGGCAATTACAGATCAGCAGCGCAGACAATGCCGCCCTGCGTGTCGTGGCCAGCAAAAGTCATCGCGATCCCGCCACTGATGCCTATATAGAACGTTACAATGTGACAGAGTTCAAAGGCGCTGGATCATCGTTGAAGTTCTGTCTGGTGGCCGCCGGTGAGGCAGACCTCTATCCTCGCCTTGGCCGCACAATGGAGTGGGACATCGCTGCAGGTCACGCCGTTCTTTCAGCCGCCGGCGGTAGCGTCGACAGACTGGATGGTGGCAAACTGGAGTACGGAAAACCCGGTTTCGAAAACCCGCCGTTCCTCGCCTACGCGCCCGGTGTTGAAACGATCGCCGCCTGAGACAACAAGAATGAGCCCCCTGGAGTTGTTTTGACAATGATCTCTGCCCTGACCCACTTGCAACGCCTGGAGGCGGAAAGCATCCACATCATGCGTGAAGTGGCTGCAGAAGCCGGCAATCCGGTCATGCTCTATTCGATCGGCAAAGACAGCTCCGTCATGTTGCATCTGGCGCTCAAGGCATTCTATCCCGCAAAGCCCCCTTTCCCGTTGCTACATGTGGACACCACCTGGAAATTCCAGGAGATGATCAGCTTCCGTGACCGGATTGCCGCGGAATACGGTTTTGACCTGATCGTCCACATCAACGAGGAAGGTGTGCGCCAGGGCATCGGGCCCTTCACCCATGGTTCCACCGTGCATACGGACGTGATGAAAACCCAGGCTCTGAAGCAGGCCCTGGACAAGTACAAATTCGATGCCGCCTTTGGCGGTGCCCGCCGGGATGAGGAAAAGTCCCGTGCCAAGGAACGCATCTTTTCATTCCGTTCCAAAGCCCATCGCTGGGACCCGAAGTCACAACGTCCCGAACTGTGGCAGGCCTACAACTGCCGCGTCGCCAAAGGTGAGAGCATGAGGGTCTTTCCGCTCTCAAACTGGACGGAACTCGATATCTGGCAGTATATCTTCCTGGAACAAATTCCCATCGTCCCACTCTATTTCGCAGCAGAACGCCCGGTCGTGACCCGTGACGGTGCCCTGATCATGGTGGACGATGAGCGCTTGCCGCTTCTGGACGGCGAAACCCCCGAAATGAAGCAGGTCAGATTCCGGACGCTCGGCTGCTATCCCCTGACCGGTGCCGTTGTCTCCGGTGCCGTGGACCTGAGCGGCATCATTCAGGAAATGCTGATCGCAACCACGTCAGAACGGGAAGGCCGCGTCATTGACCATGACCAATCGGCCTCTATGGAAAAGAAAAAGCAGGAGGGTTATTTCTGATGCCTCCATCAATGACCGAACTGGACAGTGCCGCAGCATTGGAACTGTATCTTGCCGAACAGCAAAACAAGAGCCTGCTGAAGTTTCTCACCTGCGGCAGCGTCGACGACGGCAAGAGCACACTGATTGGCCGCCTGCTCTACGATTCGCGGCTCCTCTTTGAAGACCAGCTTGCAGCCCTTGAGGCTCTTGGGCGATCGAGCAAGGATGAAGGCGAATTCGATTTTGCCTCCCTCGTCGATGGACTGGCGGCTGAACGGGAGCAAGGCATCACCATTGATGTGGCTTACCGGTTTTTCGCAACGGATCGCCGCAAGTTCATTGTCGCCGATGCGCCCGGGCATGAACAATATACGCGCAACATGGCAACGGGCGCTTCCCACTGTGACCTGGCAATTCTCCTGGTGGATGCACGCAAGGGCATTATCACCCAGACCCGGCGCCATGCCTACATAGCCCACCTTCTTGGCATCAGGCACCTCGTCCTCGCGGTCAACAAGATGGATCTTGTTGATTTTGATGCCCGCCGGTTTAAGGAAATCGTGGACGATTTTTCCGCCTTTGCAAAGGAAACAGACCTGGGCGAGGTGACCGCCATTCCCCTGTCGGCCCTCAAGGGTGTCAACATCATTTCGCGCTCTGAGGCCACGCCCTGGTACGATGGCCCTTCCCTCCTTGAACATCTCGAACAAGTAGATGTCTGGAGCGACACAGCCCGCGACCCCATGCGTTTGCCGGTGCAATGGATCAACCGCCCAAATCTCGATTTCAGAGGTTACAGTGGCACCATCTCTGCGGGATCGCTTAAACCCGGTGACCGGGTCATGGTCCTGCCTTCTGAAAAGACAAGCACAGTTGAGCGCATTGTCACGCAGTCCGGAGACCTTGATGAGGCTATCGCCGGACAGGCGGTGACAGTGACACTCGCCGACGAACTCGACATTGGCCGTGGTGACGTGATCGCTTCAGCCGACGAGCCCCCCGAAGTCACGGACCAGTTTGCCGCTCAGGTCATCTGGATGCACGAAGAGCCTCTTCTGCCGGAGCGCTCCTACATTCTCAAAGTCGGAAATCAGACCGTCCCTGCCGTGGTCACGGAGCTCAAGCACAAGATTAACGTCAACACGCTCGAGGAGCTGGCCGCCAAGACGCTCGAACTTAACGAAATTGCCTTTTGCAATTTTGCTCTCGATCGCGCCATAGCCTATGAACCTTATGCTCT
>JAJFHB010000068.1 GCA_021775795.1 Hyphomicrobiales bacterium
CTCGAGGCCCTGCTCAAAGCCCTGGATGGTGAAACGGTGACCCACATTCTCATCACCCATACGCATCGCGATCACTCACCGCTTGCGGCCTCCCTGAAAGAACATACAGGCGCCAGGACTTACGCCTTTGGCCCCCACGGCAGCGGCCGCTCTGCACGGGCGCAGGCCAGCGGAGACGTTCAGCTTGATGCAGGCGGTGATACGGATTTCACACCCGACATCACAATCTCTCATGGCGATGAAATTGAAGGTCAGGGTTGGCGCGCGGAGTGTGTGTTCACACCCGGCCATACCTCCAACCATATGAGTTTTGCGCTGCCGCAGGAAAATGCCCTGCTCTGCGGTGATCATCTGATGGCCTGGAACACCAGCGTCATTGCCCCGCCGGATGGCAACATGGCAGACTATATGAAATCTCTGGCCCTGCTGCTGGATCGAAGCGATCAGATCATGTGGCCAACACATGGTCCGCAGATCACCAAACCGAAGGAATTCACCCGCGCCTATATCACCCACCGCCGCATGCGTGAGGCGTCAATCTTCCGGCAACTGCAACAGGGAGAGCGGTCAATCGCAGGCGTGGTGGCTAGAATCTATTCAGAAGTTGACCCGCGCATGCATCCCGCCGCCGCCATGTCCGTATTGGCGCACATGGAGCATCTCATCGAGCAGGAGAAGGTCGAGACCGACGGCGCCCCGGGCCTGGGGAGCGAATACCGGGTGAAATAGCCCACTCAATCTTCGGCTGGAAGCACCTTGCCCGGATTGAGAATACCGTTTGGATCGAACTCCCGTTTCACAACCCGCATCAGCGCAAGCTCAACCGGGTCCTTGATCATCGGCATCAGATCGCGCTTCATGCGGCCGATACCGTGCTCGGCGCTTATGGAGCCGTTGAAATCTGCCACAATCGCGTGCACGGCTGCGCTCACCTCTTCCCATCGACCGAGAAAATCCGTCTTGTCGGCGCCAACGGGTTGAGTGATGTTGAAATGCACATTGCCATCGCCCAGATGACCGAACGGTACGGGTCGGCAACCGGGAACGAGTTGTTCCACTGCTTGCCTCGCAGCGGCAACGAAAGCCGGCACCTTCGAAACCGGCACGGAGATGTCGTGTTTGATGCTGCCGCCTTCATGCCTTTGCGTTTCAGACATTTCAGTGCGCAAATGCCAAAGGCCCTGACTTTGCGCTTCGGATTCAGCGATCGTTGCGTCGTTCACGAGGCCCCGTTCGAAGCCCTGCTCGAGGATCGTTGCCATGGTTTCCCGCAGGGCACCGTCCTCACCGCCTCCTGACATTTCAATCAGAATGTACCAGGGGTGCGCGTCGTGTAGCGGCGCCCGGGCGGTCGTTGAGTGCCTGAGCACTATTTCCAGGCCGACCTTTGGCATGAACTCAAATGCGGTCACCCGGCGGCCGGACAGATCATTGGCGATGGTCAAAAGCTCAAGCGCCTGGGCAGGATCATCAAGCCCGACAAAGGCGGTCGCCACATCTGTCGGTTTTGGAAAGAGCTTGAGCGTGACAGCGGTAACGATGCCCAATGTGCCTTCCGAACCAACGAAGAGATGTTTCAGATCATAGCCTGTGTTGTCTTTGCGCAAGGAAGACAACCCATTCCAGATGCGCCCGTCCGCCAGCACCACTTCCAGACCCAAAACCAGGTCCCGCGTGTTGCCATAGGCCAGCACACCTGTACCGCCGGCATTAGTGGCAATGTTGCCGCCAATCTGACAGGTACCCTCGGAAGCAAGCCGCAAGGGAAACAGGCGGTCGACACCATCTGCCGCGCTGTGAATGTCGTGCAGAATGCAGCCGGCTTCAGCAGTAAGAGTATTATCAAGGCCATCAACACGACGGACCTTGTTAAGACGCCCCAGCGACAGCACAACTTCACTGCCCTGGTCAAACGGGATCTGGCCTCCGACAAGACCGGTGTTTCCCCCTTGCGGCACGATAGAGGTGCGGGTCTCGTTGGCGAGGCGCAGGATCTGGGACACCTGCTGCGTATCCGCCGGCCTCAACACCAATGGCGAGGCGCCGCGAAAGCGGTCGCGCCGCTCGACAAGATAGGGCTCGATCGCGTCAGCATCTCGAATTGCATATTTCTCGCCCACGATCGCTGCCAGGCGATCCAAGGTCTCAAGCGATGGTACGGTGGGTTTTGCTGCGGTATCCGGTGTCATATCCTGTGTCATATCCGGTATCATGGGCATGGTTTAGGGAGCCTCTTTCACAAGATCAAGCAGATCGCGGTGCTGCCGCCCGTTCCAGGCGGTCGTTGATGGCCTCCCCGAGCCCCGTTCCTGGCACAGGCATAACCGCTATCGTGTCAGCACCGCTCGCATCCAGAGTATGCAGATGTGCAAAAAGGTTGGCTGCAGCTTCCAGAAGGTCGCCCTTTTCCGAAAGATTGAGAAAGGCGCCTTTGTGGTCGGGAACTGGCGTGCCGAAACCAAGCAGAGCTTCACCATTGCCCGTATCTTGCACATTGAGACGCAACGCGGCGCGCGGGGCATAGTGACTGACGAGTTGCCCCGGTGCTGTCGGTGTCTCGCCGGCTTCCCGGAAACCAATGGGGCGGCCGATAACCTGCTCGATGCTGTCGCGCGTCACACCGCCAAACCGTAACACCACCGGTTCATCCAGACAGCAATCGACAATCGTTGATTCAACACCTACGGGACAGGCCCCGCCGTCGAGGACGAGATCCACGGCGTGCCCGAGACTGTCATGCACATGCGCCGCAGTTGTCGGGCTGATGCTTCCACTGCGGTTTGCGCTCGGCGCTGCGAGTGGCAGTTGGGCCGCATTCAGCAGGGCCTGCGCGAGGGGGTGCGAAGGCACACGCAACGCAATCGTCTCGAGGCCCGCACTGGCAAGCATAGATACCGGGCAATCAGGGGTGCGTGGCACGACCAGGCTCAAAGGGCCCGGCCAAAGCTCCGCTGCCAAGCGGTCTGCAGTTTCATTGAATTTACCCAGGCCGCGAGCCTGATCGGCAGATGCCACATGCACAATGAGCGGGTTGAATTGCGGCCGGCCCTTCGCTTCGAAAATGCGCGCCACCGCCTGGTCACTGGTTGCATCGGCACCAAGACCGTAGACCGTCTCGGTTGGAAACGCCACGAGACCCTGCGCACGCAGAATTCGCACAGCCTCAGCAAGAGCTTCCTCGTTGCTGGACGAACTCTCCGCGCCAATCGGGTTTTTATTGCTCATTGACCTGTGCACCCGGCCAGATACAGTTTAGACAAGCGCTCAAACTCATTGCAGGCTGATCGCGCAACGAGGCATTAGTTGCGTGCCTGCGCCGCGTCAAGCGGACGTTCACGTTCTATCACACCACAGAACCAGCGAGACCATGACCTTTACCGCCCCAGTCAACGACATCAAATTTGCCCTCAACAGCAA
>JAJFHB010000671.1 GCA_021775795.1 Hyphomicrobiales bacterium
GTTTTCACCGCGTGGCATGATCGGTGTTGCGCATACACTGGATGCCATGGACGCGTATACGCGGCGTGTAAATGTCATGCGTCTCAACGGCATGGATGTTGATCTCCTTGACCTGCAGCAGGTGCGTAAGCTGTTGCCCTATCTCAACTATGCACCGGAAGCTCGCTTTCCTGTTGTTGGCGGCATGATCCAGCGAGAGGCGGGAACAGCACGGCACGATGCTGTCGTTTGGGGTTATGCCCGCGCAGCGGACAGGCTTGGTGTCGATATTGCTGAAAACTGTGAAGTGACCGGCTTTCTCCGTGACGGTGAAAGGGTTGCGGGTGTGGAAACTTCACTCGGGCCTGTTCGTGCCAAGAAGGTGATGCTGGCGGTGGCGGGACATACATCTCTGCTCGCCCGCAAGGCAGATCTGGCTCTGCCACTTGAAAGCCATGTGCTTCAGGCTTTTGTGACCGAAGGTCTCAAGCCGATGCTGGATCATGTGATCTCCTGGTCCGGCGGGCATTTCTATATCAGCCAGTCCGACAAGGGGGGGCTGGTTTTCGGCTCTGACATGGATGGCCATAATTCTTATGCACAAAGAGGTGGCTTGAGCGTTGCGAGACATGCAGCTGCAGCTGCGGTCTCGTTTATTCCAGCGCTGTCGAAAGTGCGCCTGTTGCGACAATGGGGTGGTGTCGTTGACCAGACCATGGATGGTTCTCCGTTCATTTGCCGGACCCCATTGCCGGGCCTCTATTTGAACGGCGGCTGGTGTTACGGCGGTTTCAAAGCCATACCGGCTTCGGGATTTTGTGCTGCATGGACTGTGGCCAAGGACGAGCCACATCCCCTTTCAGAACGATTTAATCTTGAGCGCTTTCGCAGGGGTTGCGAGCTCGACGAAGAGGGAACCGGTCCGTTCCCGCATCTGCACTGAGGGCCGAAGCATGCGTCTTACCTGTCCATGGTGTGGCTTGCGTGACAGCGACGAGTTTGTGTTTGGCGGTGATGCCTCCGTGCCCCGGCCGGATGTTTCAGAAGCCGTCGAGGAAACCTGGAATGCCTACCTCTATCTGCGGGAGAACCGCCGCGGTGGGCATCGGGAGTTTTGGCACCATGAGCGCGGTTGCCGGCGCTGGCTTGTGGTTGAGCGGGACACACTCAGCCATGAAATATTATCCGTTACGTTTGCAGCTGGGGCAGAAGAATGAGGCGCCTGGATAAGGGGGGCGATGTTGATCGCACCAGGCAGTTGCGGTTTCTGTTTGATGGTCGTGAGTATGCCGGCTTCGAAGGAGACACGCTGGCGTCAGCACTCTTGGCAAACGGTGTCAGGTTGGTAGGGCGCTCATTCAAGTATCATCGCCCGCGAGGGATCTATTCTGCCGGAGCCGAAGAACCCAATGCACTGGTGAGTATCGGGGAGGGTGCGGGAGAACAACCGAACCTGTTGGCAACAACAGCGGAGCTCATTGAGGATTTGAAGGCGAAAAGCCAAAATCGCTGGCCCTCGCTGCAGTTCGATCTTCTGGCTTCCAGTCAGCTCCTGGCCCCATTGCTCGGGGCCGGTTTCTACTACAAGACGTTCATGGGACCGGGCCGCCGCGCATGGATGGCCTATGAACATTTTATCCGGCGTGCCGCAGGGCTGGGCCAACCGCCGCGCGGCGATGATGCCGTGCCTCATGAAACCATTCACGAGCATTGTGATGTGCTTGTGGTGGGAAGCGGGCTTGCCGGCCTGGAGGCGGCCCTGGTTGCCGCCCGTAGCGGTGCGCGGGTCATAATTGCTGAGCAGGATTTTGCCCTGGGAGGAGCTGCCCTGTCTACTCGCGCTCGCAGTGCGGAACGCATGGTACTGGCGGAGCGTCTCGAAAGCGTCGGGGCGTTAACGGAGATCGCAGTTTTGACGCGGACCCAGGTATTTGGCACATATGATCATGGCGTTTACGGCCTCGCACAGGGTGGAACCACGCATCGCTTGCGGATCGTCAAAGCTGAGCGGGTCGTAATTGCATCGGGGGCGTATGAGCGCGGCATCGTGTTCTCCGGTAACGATAAGCCGGGGGTAATGCTGGCGGCTTCTGTGCGAACCTACCTCAATCGCTTCGGTGTGTTGTGTGGCTCAAGGGTGGTCCTTTGCACCAACAATGACAGTGCAATCGAGCCGGCATTGGATCTTGCGGCTGCAGGTGCCCAGGTAACCTATGTGGACAGCCGGTCAGGCATGGCTGCGTTTGATCTCGACAGGCTCCGTGAGGCCGGCGTTGACTGCCGCCTTGCTTCAACTGTCTGCCAGGCTAGGGGGAGAGGCCGCGTTTCGGCGGTGGATGTCCGGTGCAATGGCAGTGTTGATAAAGTTTCATGCGATCTTGTTTGTGTCTCTGGTGGCTGGTCCCCAGTGGTTCACCTCACCAGTCAAAGCGGCGCAAAGCCAGTCTGGAGCAACAATCACAATGCCTTCCTGCCCGGGCCCGGAGGGCCAGAGTGGGATGCAATCGGCGCTGCGGCAGGCGATTACAGGGCTGTGCCTGACAGTGATGTGCAGGCGGATACGTGTTGGCGCACACCGATGATGCCGCTGTGGAAGGCAGAGGGTAGGGGCGCAGCGTTCGTTGATCTTCAAAATGATGTAACGCTCAAAGATGTTGAGCAGGCAAGCGATGAAGGCTTCCTCAGTGTCGAACATTTAAAGCGTTACACGACACTTGGCATGGGCACGGATCAGGGAAAAACTTCAAACGTGCCTGGCCTGGCTTTGCTGGCGTGGAAACACGCTAAAACAATACCCGAGGTTGGAACGACAACATTCCGGCCCCCTTTCAGCCCTGTATCGCTCGGTACACTGGCTGGATCTGAGGTCGGTGCACATTTCCATATGTACCGGCGTTCTCCCTTACATGAAGTGCACGATGAAGACGGTGCGGTGATGACCCAGTCGGGGCTTTGGGAGCGTGCCTGGTTTTATCGGGAAAACGGCGCTTCGGTGGATGATGCATACATTCGCGAGATGGAACTTGTGCGCTCCAAAGCAGCGATCTGCGATGTCTCGACGTTAGGTAAAATTGAGGTCGAGGGGCCAGACAGTGCTGAGTTTTTGAACCGCATATACACGAACGGTTGGAAGACACTTGCCATCGGTAAAGCCCGTTGGGGTGTCATGCTTCGGGATGATGGTTATGTTTTTGACGATGGCACCACGTCCCGCCTTAGTGAGTGCAAATACTTTATGACCACGACAACTGCGAATGCCGGAGCGGTTCTTGCCCGTCTGGAGTTTTTACTTGAAACCGTGTGGCCGGACCTCAAAGTTCATGTGACGGCCGTTTCGGATCAATGGGCGGCGATGGCTCTGGCGGGCCCCAGGTCCAGAAAAATTCTGGCAAAAGTCTGTGGCGCTGAGTCCGTCAGCAATGCAGCCCTTCCCTTCCTCGGACTTCGCGATGTCGAGATCGCAGGTTGCGATGCAAGAATCCTGCGTGTGAGTTTCTCCGGCGAACTGGCATATGAAATCTATGCTCCGGCACGTCGCGGAGCGGATGTCTGGCGGGCTCTGCGCGCTGCGGGTGCTGGTCTGTATGGACTTGAAGCACTGGGGGCGTTGCGTATCGAAAAGGGGCATGTGGCCGGCAACGAAATGGATGGACGGACAACTCTCGATGATCTGGGGCTGGCTCATATGGCGAGCAGCAAGAAGCCCTATGTGGGCGCGGTGTTGGCGCAACGGGAAGGTCTCTCAGGTCCCCGACGGCAGCAGCTTGTGGGGTTGGAAGCTGCAAATGATGCGCCTTTGTCGACAGGAGCAGTGCTCGCCATGTCGGTGTTCAAGGGAACGGGAGATGGGCGCATAACCTCAGCCACCTGGTCGCCAAGTCTTGGCCGCTTCATAGCCCTGGCTCTTCTCAGGGACGGCCGGGCAAAGTATGGGCAGACTGTGAATGTCCACAATCCGGCCCGCGGCCTGATGACGACAGCCCGGGTGCGTGACCCGCATTTCCTCGATCCGAACGGAGAAAGAATGCGTGACTGATCATTTTGAAAAGTCTGTGGCACAGCACAATCTGCAGGTTCGTTCGTGCCCGCTAGAGAGCTTGGTCCAAGTTAGTCTGTGGCGGGATAACGTAGATGAGGTTGGCGCATTGATTGCGCAGGAACTTCGGTTTTCATTACCGCAGAACGGCCGATCTGTGTCGGCCATGGAGGGAGGTTTTGCTTATCGCATTGCGCCGGAACGGCTCCTCTTAATATCTGATGCAGATGCTGATCTCTTCAACAAGGTGCTTGGCGCAGTGACTTTGGAAATGGCCGCTGTGAGTGACATTGGCCACTCCAGGGCCCGGCTGATCCTGGAAGGAGAGGATGCGCAACCGTTGCTTGCGCGTCTTGTACCTCTTGATTTCGGTCCGGCGGGGCTCTTGCCTGGCCAGTATGCGCAGTCATTTCTTCATGATGTGAATCTGCTGATCCACCGGCAAGAGGAGCATCTTTTCAACCTCCTGGTGCCGTTGAGTTTTTCAAAATCTGCACAGGAGTGGATTGCTCACGCACATCGTTTGATGCAATATTAGATACATCATATCGTATATTGACAAATTGCATATGGTGGTGTGCAAAGAGGGACCGGTCAGGT
>JAJFHB010000672.1 GCA_021775795.1 Hyphomicrobiales bacterium
GTCATCATGGCTGCCGGGCCCACGATGAGCTTGAGCCTGTCACCGATCTCGGAATTGGCCAGCTCATTTGCCAACACGGACATTTCCAGCGCTGATGCTCCGCCGAGATTGTTTAGGATTGCCGCATGAGGTTGCTTGCCCATGCGTGCCTCCAGGCGGCTTGTAATAGCTCTCATTGCTTGAGAAGCGTCGGCAAAATCTACTTGTTCGATGCCCGCTTCACCGTGAATGCCGAGTCCCAGCTCTGCCATTCCTTCGGGGATTCTCTGTTCCTTGGGGGAGCCCGGCACCGTACAGGTGTCGAGCGACATTCCAAGGCTAATTGTGCCGCTGATCACCTGTTCGGCTGCCTGAGTGACGGTTGCGAGATTGGCGCCGTTCTCAGCCAATGCACCTGCGATCTTGTGCACAAAAAGCGTTCCCGCGATGCCGCGTGGCTGCGGCAGGTCGGGCAGGGCGATATCGTCATCGACGATGACCATATTCACGGACAATCCGAACGTCCGCGCGCGTTCCACCGCAAGCCCGAAGTTCAGCCGGTCGCCTGTGTAATTCTTGACGATTACAAGACATCCGGCATCGCCGGTAACGGCGAGTATGCCCGCTAAAACCGCATCGACTGCCGGTGAGGCGAAAACGTCACCGCAGACAGCTGCAGTCAGCATGCCCGGTCCAACAAACCCGGCATGGGCAGGCTCGTGACCCGAACCGCCTCCAGACACCAGCGCCACGCGTGACTTGTCCCAGTCTGTGCGCACGGCCACGCGGATGTGCGGATAGCCGTCAAGCCGCGCGATCCTGCCGCCGGAGGTGCGTATTGCTCCGTCGATCGCCTCGGTGACAATGTCTTCTTTTTTGTTGATGAATTGGGGCATTGGTTTCTCCCTCAGACGATCCGGCGACCGGCGTTGTCAAAATAAAATGGTTTGTCGGGGCGTATCAGCACGATGTCGCCAAGCCGAAGCGGCGTGTGTGCATCGGTGACGGTGATCAGGTCATGTTCTCTGAACGAAAGGTGCAACCGGGTCTGGTCACCCAGGTGCTCAACACGGGTGACGAGGCTGTCTTGTCCCTCTCCCTGGAGTATCTGTTCAGGGCGAAGGCCTATGCTTACGGCACCTTCCGGCGCGGAACCGAACAGGTCAGCTGGAAGAATGTTGATCCGGGGCTGCCCGAGGCGGCTGGCCGCGCCGATGCTGACCGGATTTTCATAGACCTCACGTGGCCGGCCAAACTGAACAAGCCGGCCTTCGTCAAGCACGCCGACATGAGTGGCCATGGTCATCGCCTCGATCTGGTCGTGCGTTACATAGAGAATGGTGGCGCCAGAGTTTGCCTGGATGCTCTTCAATTCGACGCGCAAATCAGCGCGCAGTTTGGCATCCAGTGAACTGAGCGGCTCGTCCATGAGATAGACCAGCGGATTGCGCACCAGGGCTCGGCCGATAGAGACACGTTGCATCTCGCCGCCAGAAAGCTGCGTGGCCTTATTGTCAAGTTTATGCGAGATCTGCAGCATCTCCGCAATCTCGCCGACTTTTCGCGCAATTTCGTGCGCCGGGGTACGCAACAGGGGCGATTTGAGTGGAAATTCAAGATTCTCGCGCACGCTGAGATGCGGGTAGAGCGAATACTGCTGGAAGACCATAGCCACGTTGCGTGCGGCTGGGGTCAGGGCGTTCACCACTTCTCCGCCTATCAATACTTCTCCGCTATCCGGCCGATCGAGGCCTGACACCATGCGCAGTGTCGTTGTCTTGCCGGCGCCCGTGGGTCCGAGGAGTACGACGAATGCTCCATCGGGCACCGTCAGCGAAAGATCTGCGAGCGCGGCTTTGCCGGAGAACAATTTTGTGATGTTTTTGAGCGCCACGTCAGCCATGCCCAAGCACTCCTTCGTTGGCACGTGAGACCAGGGCGCGCCCTTTTTCGGCCTCGAACACGGTCAACGTGCGCGCATCGAAATTCAGCCCCGTCTGCTCGCCCGGCCGGACAACCAGCCCCGATGAAATGCGCGCCTTCACGGCACCATTGAGGGTTTCGAAGGTCACGATTTGAGTGGTACCGAGATACTCTGTTGCCACCACCTGACCCCGGTAGGGTGCATCGTCACTCAGTCGGACGTGCTCCGGGCGCACGCCGAGAACCAGATTACCATGGGCGCCGCCAATCAGTTCAGGCACTTCGATTGAGACGTCGCCCAGCATGATATGAGAAGTTCCCCGGCCGACTAGGCCTTCGAAGGACAGGAAATTCATAGGAGGCGAGCCAATGAAGTTCGCCACGAACATGGTGGCGGGCCAGTCATAAATGCTCTGCGGCACTCCAAACTGCTCGACGACACCTTGGTTCATCACCACGATCTTGTCGCCCATCTGCATGGCTTCAAGCTGATCGTGAGTAACGTAAATGGTGGTGGCGCCCATGCGGTCGTGAAGGGCACGCAGCTCCTCTGCCATGTGTTCCCTAAACTCGGCGTCGAGCGCGCCGAGCGGTTCGTCCATGAGGAAGCACTTCGGATCGCGCACGATGGCGCGTCCCAAT
>JAJFHB010000673.1 GCA_021775795.1 Hyphomicrobiales bacterium
GACAGAAGTTCAAGCGGGAGAGTTGCTAAACTTCATTCCGTTTTCGAGTTTCGGTCTTTCGGCAAAATTCTAAAAAGGGTGGTTTTCATGTCTGACTTCAAACCAGCAGATGTTCTCGAGTTCTGGCTCTCGGCAGGCCAGGATAAATGGTTTCAAAAGTCCGATGAGTTTGACCGCGAGCTTACGGAAAAGTTTGGCGATCATCTGGAAGCGGCAAAGTGCGGCGATTATGACGGTTGGAGCGAAGAAACCATCGGCACCGCGGCTTTGATCATTCTTCTCGATCAGTTCTCCCGCAACATTCACCGCGATTCAGCTGAAGCCTTTGCCGGCGATGAGAAAGCCCTGACCCTGGCCAAATCTCTGGTCGACAGTAAGGTCGATATGGAGATCCCGGTTAATGTACGGCGCTGGATCTACATGCCCTACGAGCATTCGGAAAACCTGGATGACCAGCAGGCTTGCGTCGTCCTCTTCCGCCGTTCGGGACTTGATGAGCTGGTGTCATGGGCCGAAGAGCACCGGAACATCATTGCGCGCTTCGGGCGTTTTCCCCATCGCAATAAGGTGCTGGGGAGAGAATCCACCCAGGAAGAGGTGGATTATCTGGAAGGCGGCGGCTTCAGCGGATAAGGCTGCCGCTCGCAACCCTTTCGAACATCTTTGATTGGGCCGCCCCGGCACAGCTCTTGCTCGGATACGTCAAAACGGCGATCGGAGAAAGAGAATATGGCCCAAAATGGCGCACAAGCGACAGGCAAGCCCAGCAAAATCCAGACACGGGACGTCTATTCGATGGCGGTCCGATTACTCGCGAAACATGGCAAGGCCGCCCATGATGTGGCCGCTTTCACCGAAACCGAGCATGCATTGCGCGGCGACAAGGTCCGCACCCATGCATGGCATGCGGTGAAGTCAACACTCAACGACATGATTGAGCACCAGCTTTCTGTGGATGGATTGCGCATTCACTAGGCATTGCAGTGGCAGTGCCATGAGTGGACCCAACGGAATCTTAAGGGATTTGCGGTAGCACCGGTGGCAAGGGTCAAAGAACCCTAAGACCGGTTGTCCGTAACAGCGGAAGGACCAAGTCAGATAATATGGCAGGGACGGCGACACATATGATCGCAGCTAAGCGAGGTTTCGCTTTGCCGCAGCTGGACGGCATTATAGCCCGGTTGCGTGACAAGAGCGGCAGTGCAAGCGCCAAACGCGGTGCGTTGTTTGCGTTTGCAATTCGCGTTGCCAGTGCTGGAATTGCTTATCTTTCCCAAATTTTGCTGGCGCGTTGGATTGGCGCCTTTGAGTTTGGAATCTTTGCCTATGTCTGGGTCATCGTGCTCATTCTGGGCGGCCTTTCGACCATTGGCCTCAATACTTCGGTTCTCAGATTTCTTCCGGAGTACCGGGAAACCGGCAAATTTGATCTCTATCGAGGCTTTTTGCGGGGCAGCCGTGCCGCGACGTTACTGGTATCAGGGCTGTTTCTCGCGACCGGGCTGGGTGTGACCTGGGCGCTTCAGGATGTTATCGCCAGCTACTATCTGTTGCCCCTGGTAATTGCCTTTTTCTGTCTGCCGGGATTTGCCATTACGGATATTCAAGATGGCGTCGGACGCGCGGAAGGCTGGATGGATCTGGCGCTTGTGCCTCCCTACATTCAACGTCCCCTGCTTTTGCTGATATTCCTTGGTTTTGCCCTGTGGTTCGGGTTCGAAGCCAGCGCGGTTACAGCGATTGGCGCGGCACTTGCTGCCACCTATGTAACTACCATTTCCCAGGTGTTCTTCCTCGACAGGCGCCTGGCCAAACGGGCGGGGCCGGGACCGAGCACGTACAAGATGCCATTGTGGCTCAAGGTCTCTGCACCCATTTTGCTCATGCACAGCTTCGTCATGCTCATGCAGCATGTGGACATTCTCGTACTCAATGCCTTTGTGACGCCGGAGCAGGTTGCGATCTACTTCGCGGCGATCAAAACAACCAGTCTTGTGGCCTTTGTGCATTTCGCGGTGATCGCGTCCTACAGTGCCGGGTTCACAGAACACCACGCCGCCGGGCGGCTTGATGATCTTGCCGACCATGTGCGTGAGGCCTGCAAATGGTCGTTCTGGCCATCGCTCTTCGCGACCGCGGCGATTCTGGCCATCGGCATGCCTCTCCTCTGGCTCTTCGGCTCTGAATTTACTGCCGGCTATCCGATCATGTTTGTTCTGGCCATCGGCATGCTGCTCCGTGCGGTTGTCGGGCCGGCGGAAACTCTTTTGACTGTGCTCGGGCACCAGAACATATGCGCCATGGTGATGTTCGGCGCATTGGTCATGAACATCATTCTCAACATTGCTCTTATCCCGGTATACGGCGCCATTGGTGCTGCTGCCGCTACGGTCGGGGCTATCGCCGTAGAATCGGCGCTGTTGTTCTGGCTCATCAAGAGACGTCTTGGTCTTCATTCGCTCGCTATAGGTGGGCCACGCCAACAAGGAGCAGTGCAATGAGCGATTGGACGGTTGATATGGAAACCGACACGGTTGCCAACGCCTCTTTGCGTGTGCTGCAACGCGCCGCAGTGATGACGCCGGAAACCGCAGCGGCACTCGTTCCAGCCAATGCCGATGACGCAGTGGCTGATGCAAGTTTTACAACACAGATAGTTGGAAGCATTGCCGAGCTTGAGATGCATGCAGGTGCCTGGGAAGAGCTTGAACAGCATGCGCTGGAAGCTGCACCATCTTTGAGCCGGACCTGGCTCTTGCCCGCCCTGAAGCACCTGGGATTTCCCACGCCCAACCTGAAAGTGGTTCTGGTCTGGCGCACCGCGTCTGTGGCGCAACCGCAGAGCAAGCAACTTGTCGGCGTGTTTGCAGCGGCGTGTAGTCGATTGCACCATGGCTTGCCCGCCGGGATTGCCCGGGACTGGGCTCAGTTATTTTCCTGCAGCGGTGTGCCGTTGGTGCACAGCGATTTTGCAGCTGAGGCCATTGTTTCGTTCCTGGATCAGGCAGCACAGCAGAAGATGAAGGCGGCGTTCTTCACTCAGCTGATGACAGAGGGCGCCTTCTGGGACGCCTTGCAGCATGTTCTCAAAAAAGAAAACGGACATTACGCCATTCTGCAGCCCGAAGAGCGTGCGGCCTATTGCGTTGACGGTGATGTGGAGAGCTATCTGCAAGAGCACCTTTCGCGCAAACGGCGCAAGGAATTCAAGCGTCTCCGCAACCGGCTGGAAGAGCACACGGAAATTACGGTCGAAACGCTTTCGCCTGACGATGATCTCG
>JAJFHB010000674.1 GCA_021775795.1 Hyphomicrobiales bacterium
TATGGGTGGTGTTCCTGATCTGATGTTTGTGATCGACACAAACAAGGAACAGATTGCCATCAAGGAAGCGAGAAACCTGGGAATTCCAGTTGTCGCCATTCTTGACACAAATTGTGACCCAGCCGGCATCACCTATCCAATTCCCGGCAATGATGACGCTGGCCGAGCCATCGCGCTGTATTGCGATTTAATCTGTCGCGCAGTGATTGAAGGTATTTCTCTTAGTCAGGGCGCATCAGGCATTGATGTAGGTGCTGCAGAGGCACCGCTTCAGGAAGCTCTGCCGGAAGAGGTAGCTCCGGTCGTGGAAGAAGTTGTTGCAGAGCCTGTAGCGGCTGCAGTAGCAGCACCTGTGGCAGAAGCAACAGCGGTAGCAGCAGAGACGACCGAGGCAGAAGATGATGCCGAAGCGCCATTGAAGTTTCTTGATGCGCCTGAGGGTGACGCGGATGATCTCAAAAAGATATCCGGGGTCGGACCCGTGCTTGAAGAAAAGCTCAATGCCCTTGGCATCTATCACTACAGCCAGATAGCGGCCTTTACGATTGATGATGTCGAAAAGGTTGATGCGGAACTTAACTTCAAGGGCCGGATCGATCGCGACGACTGGATTGCACAGGCAACAGTGCTTTCAGGCGGAACTGTCTAGCTTAATCAGCAAACGCATACGGTGGTGCCTGCAAAGAACGGCATCACCGCGAATACAAAGGACATCATTGAAATGGCGACTATTTCTGCCTCGATGGTCAAGGAACTGCGCGAAAAAACCGGCGCGGGCATGATGGATTGCAAAAAGGCGCTTTCTGAAAATGATGGCGACATGGATGCTGCCGTTGACTGGCTGCGCACCAAGAGCCTTGCAACAGTGGCCAAGAAGGCTGGCCGGGTTGCAGCTGAAGGTCTCGTTGGCGTTGCCTCAAGCGGCAATACCGGTGCAGTGGTCGAAGTTAATTCAGAGACCGACTTTGTTGCGCGTAATGACAGTTTCCAGGACATGGTTACAAAAATTTCCACGATCGCTCTCGACAATAATGGTGACGTGGAAACCATCGCAGCAGCTGACTTTCCCGGCTCCGGCAAGAGCGTGAAGGATCACGTTGCGGACATGGTTTCGACCATCGGTGAAAATATGCACCTTCGCCGTTCTGCCGCGTTGTCGGTGGGGAGTGGTGTGGTGTCCTCCTATGTTCATAATCAGATTTCTGCAGGTCTTGGTCGGATTGGCGTTCTCGTTGCCCTGGAATCCGAAGGCAATGAAGAAGCGCTTGCGAATTTTGGCAAGCAATTGGCGATGCACGTTGCTGCAGCGACGCCACTTGCAATTTCATCTGATGACCTGGACCCGGAAGTGGTCGAACGCGAACGCTCAATACTGGCAGAGCAGGCTCGGGAATCCGGAAAGCCTGAAGAAATCATCGGCAAGATGGTGGAAGGCCGGTTGCGCAAGTTCTTTGAAGAATCTGTTCTGATGTCGCAAACCTTCGTCATTGATGGCGAGACCGTCGTGGAAAAAGCTGTGAAAGCGGCGGAAGCAGACGTTGGCGCGCCGATCAAGGTGGCCGGTTTCCTGCGCTTTGAACTGGGTGAGGGTATCGAGAAAGAAGAGCAGGATTTTGCTGCTGAAGTGGCGGCAACAGTCGCTGCCACTTAAAGCGGCGTTGCTTCTCTGCCCGAATCGGTGACGTCTCACTATGATGACGTCACCGCATGACCTTTTCCTTGTGTGCGGCAGCATTCGCGTCATTCTTTCAAGCCGCGGAGTGTCGGTTCCATGACATCTGTTCCCTATAAACGCATTCTCCTCAAGGTTTCGGGTGAAGCTTTGATGGGTGCGCAATCCTACGGTATCGAAAACGATACTGTTTCCCGTATCGCCTCCGAAATTGCTCAGGCCGTCAAATCGGGCATCGAGGTTTGTGTTGTTATTGGCGGCGGCAACATTTTCAGAGGCGTTGCCGGTGTTGCCCAGGGAATGGACCGGGGTGTTGCCGATTACATGGGAATGCTCGCAACGGTCATGAACGCGCTGGCGCTGCAGCAGGCGCTGGAGGCAAGCGGGGTTAGTGCCCGCACTCTTTCAGCCATACCCATGCCCACCGTGTGCGAACCGTTTGCGCTCCAAAGGGCATTGCGCCATCTGCAAAAAGGCCGTGTGGTGGTGTTTGCCGCAGGGACAGGCAACCCGTATTTCACGACGGATACGGCTGCAGCGCTTCGGGCAGCCGAGATGGGATGCGATGCCTTGCTCAAGGGTACGAACGTGGATGGCGTATATTCCGCCGATCCAAAACGGGACCCGGATGCGATACGATATGATCGTTTGAGCTACATGGATGTGTTATCCAAGGATCTTAAGGTTATGGATGCTGCTGCTATCACTCTTGCGCGTGACAGCCGAATACCGATAATCGTATTCTCCATACAAACGGCAGGTGCGCTTGTGGAAACCCTGGATGGGAGCGGCAAGTTCACGATTGTTGCGGAGAATGCGTAAGCAGAGTGGATGTGCACTGCATCCTGGAGGAAAGAATGTCAGAAGTATTGTTTGATTTCAAAGACATAAAACGGCGCATGTCAGGTGCAGTGACGATGCTCCATGATGAGTTTTCCGGGCTGCGGACCGGTCGAGCCCATACAAGTTTGTTGGAACATATCACCGTCGATGCCTACGGGTCTCAGATGCCGATGAGCCAGGTTGGGACCGTAAGTGTACCGGATTCGCGTATGCTCAGTGTGCAGGTGTGGGATAACAGTCTGGTCGGCGCCGTCGAAAAGGCGATCAGGAATTCTAGCCTGGGACTGAACCCGATCATTGAAGGACAACTGCTTCGCATTCCGTTGCCCGATTTGACGGAAGATCGCAGGAAAGAACTGTCCAGAGTTGCGGCGCAATATTCCGAACAGGCGCGGATTTCGGCCCGCAATGTGCGTCGTGATGGGATGGATCAGTTGAAGCGTCTCGAAAAAGAAAGCCTCATCAGTCAGGACGAGCACAAGGCCTGGGCGGCGGACCTGCAAAAGGTGACAGACGAGACTATATCTGAGATTGATCAGTCCCTTGCGACGAAAGAAGCTGAGATTATGCAGGTTTGATGCGGATTTGGCTTTAGCCAGAATTGTATACCGTCTGCATACTTGGGTTCCGTGAGTTGGTCATTCTGAACAGCCAGACATTGATGCTGGAGCATTGACGTAATGACGCAAGCGCAAAGATCGGCTCCTCAACCCGAAGGTGGAATGCCCCCCCGCCATGTCGCGCTCATTATGGATGGTAATGGTCGCTGGGCACAAAAACGTTTTCTGCCCCGCACGGCGGGTCACTGGCAGGGGGTCGAGGCGGTCAGGCGCACGGTTAAGGCGGCCATTGAATTTGGCATTGAGTATCTGACCATTTACAGTTTCAGTTCTGAAAACTGGACACGTCCCGCCGGCGAAGTTGATTACCTTCTAAATCTGCTAAAGCGGTTTATCAGCACCGATTTGCAGGATCTGCATGAGAATGGTGTGCAGGTTCGGATAATTGGTGACCGTGAAAACCTGTCTCCGGATCTGCGCGAACTCATTACGCAATCAGAAGAACTGACGCGGTCCAACAGCAGGCTGACGCTTGTTGTGGCTTTCAACTATGGAAGCCGGGACGAAATTGCCCGAGCCATGCGCAAAATTGCCGAAGATGTGTCTGGCGGCAGGCTGAAGCATGATGAAGTCGATGCCGGCACAATAAATGGCTATCTTGATACTGCTGACATTCCTGATCCCGACCTCATTATCCGCACCAGTGGCGAGCAAAGACTGAGCAATTTTCTCCTTTGGCAAAGTGCCTATGCGGAGTTTGTGTTTGTAGATGAATACTGGCCTGA
>JAJFHB010000675.1 GCA_021775795.1 Hyphomicrobiales bacterium
CATAACGGTGTGGTCACCCAATATCACGGTGCACATATTCTTGCCGATACATCGGCGCACAATCAACTGACAGCAGAGCCGCTATATACGGTTCGTTTCAAATTGAGCACTCTGTTCCCCGAACGCCAGGGGTCCAGCGACGCCGTTCATCTTGATCTCTGGGAAAGCCACCTTGAAAGCGCATGACGAAAACAAAAAGGCACAGCACAGCTTCGACGAGCCGTGGCAGGCCCAGGCGTATGCCATGTCGCAGGTCCTGATCGAGAGCGGTCAGATCACACCTGGAGACTGGGCGCGCACCCTTGGCGACGCGATCAAGTCAAAACTGGCAAACGGCGCAGAAGACTCATCGCAAACCTATTTTGAAGCAGTGACCGACGCTCTGACAACTATCCTCAAGATGGACGAGCAGGAGATGGAGCGCACTGTTCAAGAGTGGCGCCATGCCTTTGAAACGACACCTCACGGCAAGCCGGTTAGTCTGGATCGCAAGTCTTGAGAGATGTAATTCAAGCAGGCTTGCCGAATTTGCCACGTCGTTCTAAGGGCAAAGCCTGCTACCAGGCACATTGAAGTCATGGCAGCCTGTTATGCGCCCGCGAACTCTGGTGCAGTTAGTACGTTAGTGGCTTGCTCTTGTCCCTTCAGGATCTCCTGGGAGAGCAATGTTGAAGGGCCCGCAAGCCGGTCCGCGAAGACCTGAGAAAACAGGACGGGCCGGTTGAGTTTGCCGCACAGGCTTTCAATGCGCGATGCTACATTGACAGCCTGGCCCATCACCGTGAAATCGATGCGGGTCGTGGAGCCGATGTTGCCGTACAGCACTTCACCAAAGTGCATGCCCACGCCAAATTCCACACCCAGCGGTGGCTCAGAATTGCGTGCTTCCTGCAAGGCCTGACGCGCCGCAGTCAGAGCATTTTCGCAGGTTTGGTCGACGCCGGCTTCGCCCGTGTCGGTTGGGAACACAGCCAGGATACCATCGCCCATGAATTTGAGAATTTCACCTCCGTTCGCTTCAATCGCATCGGAGAGGATCTGGAAGTAGCTGTTGGCAAGGTTCAACGCCTCAGCGGTTGAAACACGCGTATTGAGACCGGTCCAGTCACGAATATCGCTCACCAGAATGGCGGCATTGAGCGTTTCAACATCGCCCCTCGTAATCTGGCCGTCCAGCACCCGTCGACCGGTTCTTGTCCCAAGATAGGCCTCGGCAACAGCCAACGCCACACGCCTGGCATTGTGGACTTCCGTGATCGGTGCGAGGACAGAAGCGACCTTCCTGAACTGTTCTATGTCCAGGTCAGTGAAACCTCCAGATACATCTGTTGTACACACCATGATCTGGAACCTGCCGTTAGTAAGCCTGACAGGAAGGCCAAAGTAATCGGAGGCGCCGCGCGCCTTCAAATCGTGCATAACCTCGTGATCCGCATTCGAAAGATCCGCGGATAGTTTCCTTCTGAACGGTAACTCCGTCCTGGCAATGACCTCAAATGGACTGCCCAAGTAGTCTTCCCGGGCTTCCAAACCATGCGGTGTCTGCAAGAGCGGCTGGCGACCGGCGTCCCGTTCCCAATCCGCCGTCAGGGCCGTAACAAGCGGGTGCAGCGTTCGCATCGCCACACGCAGCCGCCACAATGGCGCCCCGCCTGCCAACAGGCGTTCGCCGAGCTGAAAGACGATTTCATCAATACCCGGCAAAAGCCGGCCTTCGTCCAAAAGCCAGTCAACGATGGGCGCCAATGCCCACTGTGCGGTTTTTCTTTCAGCCATCGGGGCGCTCCTGCTGCGTGGGCGGTTGAGGCCGGACGCAAGCGACACTGGATTGAGGCAGATACTCAGAGCTTGTAGGCGTCACCGGCGAGAGCAGCAAACAACGCTCAATCGCACTGTTCGTAATTGCTGTCGAGGCAGATGCGCGCAAGCTCGCGAGCCTGGGTCATCTGTTCCTCGGTCAGCTCATAATCGCCACCAACACCGGCTGCAGCGCTTGAAGCGAAGGCCGTTTGGGCGATATTCACCCACATCTGCGCCCTGACAACATCCTGCGCCACGCCAATGCCGCCACCATAGTGGAAGCCAAGCAGCAATTGCGCGGGCACACTGCCCTGGCCTGCGGCGGCGCGGTACCAGTTGACGGCTTCATGATCATTTTGCGTGACGCCGCGTCCCTGACTGCACATTCTGCCATAAACAAACTGCGCCTGAGCGATGCCCTGTTGAGCTGCCGCCAGGTACCAGACCGCAGCTTCCTTGTCGTCTTCGTCAACACCTCGGCCTTCATCATAAACGGCGCCGAGTTGAACCTGGGCTTGGGCATCGCCCTGTTCAGCGGCAGCACGGTACCATCTTGCCGCTTCCTCAAAGTTCTGCTGTACGCCGCGGCCATAGGTGTGCAGCTCACCAAGATAGTATTGCGCCCGCGCATCACCGTCTTCGGCCAGGGGCAGCATTGCCGCCATCGCAGCGCTCCAGTCACCACGCTTATAGGCATCAACACCGTCCCGGAAATCGGCAGCGAGAAGTGCAGGCAGTGCTGCTGTCAAAGCGGCTATGACAAACAGACGGGAGAGAAAAAATCGCATGGCGCTGATCCGCAGATCGAGGGGGTTCGGCTCGACAATTGCAGCTGCCCGGCAGCGCTGCAAGTTACAAAGATCAGCACACTCCCTTTCTCTGGCAGGCCGCCCTCTCCCCTTCGTGCCAAAATTAATGACTAAAAACACATCGGCTCATAGCCGCTATGCACGTCCAGCACTTGCAGAATACCGGACCGGCGCGGTAGGTTGCAGGCAACCTCTGAACACCATCCAAAGCGAGAGAGATCTCATCATGTCTCAACCAGTCACCATGTCGGACAGCCCCCGCCCCATCGCAGAATTCAACTGGGAAGATCCGCTCGATCTCGAAAGCCAGCTCACAGAAGAAGAGCGCATGATCCGCGATACCATTCATGATTTCAGTCAGGAAAAGCTGATGCCGCGGGTGCTGCAGGCATTTCGCAACGAGCACTTTGACCGCGAAATCATGAATGAGATGGGCGAGCTTGGGCTCCTGGCCATAACCGTTCCGGAACAATATGGCGGCTCCGGCATGGGTTATGTGGCTTATGGTCTGATCACCCGTGAGATCGAAAAGGTGGATTCCGGTTATCGCTCCGCCATGAGCGTGCAGAACTCTCTCGTGGGCTATCCGATTTTTGCCTATGGCTCGGAAGAGCAACGCCAGCGCTTCCTGCCCAAGCTTGCCACCGGAGAGATGATTGGCTGCTTTGGCCTGACTGAACCCGATCACGGCTCGGATCCCGGCGGCATGAAAACACGCGCCAAACGCACAAGCGATGGCTATGTGCTGAACGGCGCGAAAATGTGGATCACAAACTCGCCGATCGCTGATTTTGCTGTCGTCTGGGCCAAGCTTGAAGACGAAGGCATCTGCGGCTTTATCGTGGAGCGTGAGTTTGAGGGTTTCTCCACCCCTAAGATTGAAGGCAAGTTTTCGTTGCGCGCATCGGTCACCGGCGAGATCGTTCTCGACAACGTGCATGTGCCCGAAGCAAACAAACTGCCAAACGCACGCGGACTGTCAGGACCCTTCGGCTGCCTGAACCGTGCCCGTTACGGCATCG
>JAJFHB010000676.1 GCA_021775795.1 Hyphomicrobiales bacterium
CTCCGGCAATTCTCGAGGCATTCGTTGAATTCGACAGCGAGCTCTCCGTTATCGTTGCCCGTAGCCTTGATGGCTCCAGCGATTGCTACGACGCTTCTACAAATGTTCACGAAAATCACATTCTGGCGCGCAGCATTGTGCCAGCAGATGTCGCTCCCGCCATCGCTGCTGATGCCTGCAAGCTGGCGCTGAAGATCGCAAACGACCTCGATTATGTGGGTGTGATGGGCGTGGAGATGTTTTACAAACCCGGCGGCACGGCCAGCCTCTCTGTAAATGAGCTGGCACCCCGGGTTCATAATTCAGGCCACTGGACACTCGATGCCTGCGTCGTCTCGCAGTTTGAGCAACACATCCGCGCCATATGTGGATGGCCGTTGGGCCCCTGCAGCCGTCATCACGATGTGATCATGGACAATCTGCTGGGCGATGATGTGGAGGAATGGGCGGACATAGCCGCCAAGCCGGACACCGCTCTCCACCTGTACGGTAAGCAGGGCATAAAACCCGGCCGCAAACTGGGCCACGTGACCCGTCTTCTGCCGCTCACGTAATGAAGCTGAGCAGGCTCAGCTCATCCATGTCGGTCCATAACATCCAGGGATCGTCATTATGTCCGAAATCAGCAGACAATTTCGAGCCCGCACAGGACACATAGACGGAAAGCTGTTGCCGCTACAGATAGTGGAGTACCGGATAAGAAACTATTCGATATCGTAGCGCAGACCGACGCCGAGATAGTTGGAGCCCAGAGTGGTTCCCCCCATCAGACCAAAGACACCTGAGCGATGGTGCACCCGGCCCACCAGATGCAGCTGCTCCATTTCAGCATGGGCCAACTCAATTTCAAAAACCAGGTAGTTGAGAAATTGCGTGACATCCTGACCACGCCGACCGTTTGAACCCCATTCGAGGTCGGGCTCCGAGAAGGCGTAGGAGAACCCTTCACCAGCCGCAACGTTAAAGCTGAACTTTTCGGTGACGTTCACCTGTCCGGACCGCAGCATGAAAGCGAATGTGCCTTCCGTGTGGTCCTGCAAGTCAAAGTGCTGGACCACCTGCACCTCAAACTCAATATCCATACCTTCGAACAAGGCCAGGGGAATCGGCACATCGAAATCATCGAACAAAACCAGTGAGCCCGCTATGCCGACGAAATAGGCATCCTCAAGATCGAGCCCGCCGGTTACCGCGTTGTAGGGAATTTCGATAAGGTTTCCGTTCGCCCACACCGATCCGAAGACAGAAACATGCCCCCGTCGTTCACGTTCGTCACCAGCAAACGCAAACGACACTGACCAGACGCCAATCACAATCGCCAGAGAGAATACTGTTATGATTTGACGAATTCGAAACACTTCTGGCGCCCGCCCTGAATCAAAGATGCGCTTGCGTTCCCAGTTTTCTGCGCAATTAAGAGTCTTTTAACACTTATCCAATCGTTCACCCAAAGGCAATCAAAACGTACCTGAACAGGACCTAAAGTGAAGCACCAACGCAAGTGCCTGCAGGAACCTTTCGGAAGCGATCAACAGCTGAATTTCAACGCCTCCAAAGGCCCTCCCGCTGCACTTGTCGTTAACTTTGGGCAAGTTTTCACCAGAATTCAAAGTGACAGTAGCCCGGCTCATGCCAGACGCGCAAAAATCACTTTAAGTACGCCGGGTTTCGTGTGTTTTGGTGGACAAGCCCTGGTTCATCTGGTACCTACGCGGAAATTGACCTGCCGATTCATCGGTCGGGCGCGGGATTGCGCACCCAATTGAATCCATTTGAATCGGCCTGCAAACAAATTAATAGGATAGGAGCGAGGGCCTCGTGCAGGTACTGGTTCGGGATAACAATGTTGATCAGGCGCTGAAAGCGCTGAAAAAGAAGATGCAGCGTGAAGGCATCTTCCGTGAAATGAAGTTGCGTAATCATTACGAAAAACCTTCGGAAAAGCGCGCTCGGGAAAAGGCTGAAGCTATCCGCCGTGCCCGCAAGCTTGCACGCAAGCGCTTGCAGCGTGAAGGTGGAACCACCGGACAGCACGGCGGCTAAGGCACGTCAATCCTTCAACTTTTTTGTCATTGATTTTATCTGCCGTTGTGCGGACGCGCCCGTTTGCGTCAACGCACCTTCATGTCCAAATTCAGGGCACCCCTTACCAATTTGATCAGAACAATGGCGCGCGCCCAAGCAGTGCCGTAGCCGTTGCACGATTTTTTTATAATTCGCCCTTGAATATCCACAATTGCCCACCAAATAGGGGAGTGAGACAAACGAAGTACTCCCCTTAAAGACCCCAAAGACTTCAGAGCCTCGGTTTCCCCTCCCGGGGCTCTTGTCTTTTGTGGGTATGCTTAAGTTAGACTGTTGTCTTTGCAAGCTATACTTCAGCCGCCTGACATAGAGGCGTGAACTCAAGCCTTCTCTTATTCGCCACGCACAGCTGAAGTGATGAATTCTCGCGCCAACTCGCGCAATTCAGCGGTATCGAGATCATTGTGCCCGGCACCGACTACTGCATGGAACAGCTTCGGCTCGACTGCCGCCTCAAACAGACGGCTTCCCAGCGCAAAGGGCACCACAGTATCCGCGTCACCATGAATGATCAGCAATGGGGCATCAATTGCCGCAATGTGATCGATGGATTCATAACGGTCATGCATGAGCAGCCGAACCGGCAAAAAAGGATACGCCCGCCTCGCCACGTCGAGCGTCGATGTAAATGGTGCCTTGAGAACCACAGAGGCAGCCTTGCGCTGTGCAGCGACCTGAACGGCCACACCACTGCCAAGCGACTCGCCATACACCGTGACGCTGTTCACATCGACGCCACGGCGTTCGAGCTCACCATATGCAGCAAGGCCGTCACTAATCAGGGCATCTTCTGATGGTGAGCCTGTACTGCCGCCATACCCCCGGTAGTTGGGAAACAGGAATCCGAAACCCTGTTGCGACCAGTAGTTTATGATGCCGTCGCGCCAGGCAACGGAACCGCCATTGCCATGGAAATAAAGTACGGTCGGCTGGCCCGGGTCCGGAGCACGAAACCACGCCACCAGCACAACCCCGTCAGGCCGCGTGATCTCGATTTCCTCCACACCCACCACACCAGCCTCCGCCGGAGCAACCCGTGTAATGTCAGGAAAATACATCAACTGGCGCTGCAAAAAATAAGCCGCCGCCACAATCACGACGTACACAGCCAAAAGCGTTCCAGCAATCACTGTCACCATACGCATTCGGTTCCCTGACTCTTGAATTGTTTCACGGCCGAAGGTCAGCCCTTCATCTGAAACACATGCAGGTCCCGTTGCGGGAAGGGAATTGAAATCTTGGCCTTGTCGAACGCTTCTTTCGCAGCCTTCGTCGTATCCCAGCTAACACTCCAGAAATCATCCGTCGTCGTCCAGGCACGCACCGCGATGGTCACGGCACTGTCGTCGAGAGATTTGACCAGGACAGACGGCTCGGGGTCCTTGAGCACGCGTTCGTCTGCCGTCACCAGATCCATGAGTGTCTTGAGCGCTTTTTCGATGTCATCTCCGTAGCCAATTCCAACCGCAAGCTCCATGCGGCGGGTATCGTTCGTCGAATAATTCGTGATGACCGTGTTCCAGATCTGGTTGTTTGGCGCAACTACATGAATGCCGTCGGCCGTGCACAGATGTGTCACAAACAGGCCAATTTCCTGGACTGTGCCACCAACACCTCCAGCATCCACGTAATCACCCACATTGAACGGCCGCAGCACCAGCATCATGATGCCGGCGGCAACGTTGGCCAGAGTTCCCTGAAGAGCCAGCCCGACCGCCAGACCCGCAGCACCCAGGGCGGCAATGATGCTTGTTGTCTGTACGCCGAACTGCGCAAGCACCGCGACCAGCACCAATACGAGGACCACATACTTCACGGCTCGCGCGATAAACAGCCGAACGGTGTCATCAAATCCATCGATACGGCCGAGGCCTGCGCGCACCCACCGTTGCAGCAGTCCGGCAATGATCATGCCGCAGATCAGCACCGCAAGAGCTGATCCG
>JAJFHB010000677.1 GCA_021775795.1 Hyphomicrobiales bacterium
CATTCTCGGCCGGCCACTTGAGCTGCATTTCGTCGATACGGAAAGCAAGGGCGACGACATCGTCATTCAGGCAGCCCAGCGCCTTGTCGACCGACAGAATGCGCATGCCCTGATCATGGGGTACAATCTGGAGACTGGAACGGCGCTTTTTGATGTGGTTGCGGATGCCGGCATCGTTGCCATGCATGCCAACACAGTGGCCATCCACGATGAAACCGTGAAGTCCGATCCGGATCGCCTGTGGGGCACCTTCCAGATTGATCCGCCGGAAATTTTCTATGGCGTTGGTTTTCTTGATTTCGTCAAGGATCTCGAAGCAAATGGTGAGTTCACACGGCCCAACAACAAGATTGCGATCATCACCGGGCCGGGAACCTATTCCGTAAATATCGCCAATGCCATGCGAGACAATGCAGCCAACTACGGTCTGGAAGTCTCGCTATTTGAAACGGTGAATGTGCCGATTTCCGAATGGGGTCCGACGCTTGCGAAAATCCGCGCCGACCCGCCGGCAATCATCGCGGTGACGCACTTCTATCCTCAGGACCAGGCGCAATTCATGCTGCAGTTCGCCAATGATCCGACGAACAGCCTCGTTTACATGCAATATGGCGCGTCGCTGGCGGCGTTCAGAGACGTCGCGAAAGAGGCAACCGAGGGTGTTGTCTACGCAACCGTTATTGGCGCCCTTCAGGACGAAATCGGCTCCACCTTCAGCGCAAAGTACATTGCCCGCAATGGCGATAATGCTTCGCCCAACAGTGGCGGCCAGACCTATCAGGCCCTTCATGCTTATGCAGTAGCCGCATCGCTGGCCGGCGGTACTGGTGAACCTTATGACGAAGAGCAGAATAAGAAGGTGGCGGACCGGTTGAAGAACCTGATTTTCAGGGGCCCGATGGGCACTTACCGGTGCGTTCCAGACACCCTGTCGGCATATTGCTATCCAAGCCAGACCAATGATCCCTCGCTTGGCATGCCGCACATCTTCAGCCAGATCCACGATCACAGCAAAGACGGTGTTCTGATTGCTCCGGCTCCTTATGATGTTGGGACCTTCCAGACACCACCGTGGATGAAGTCGTAAGCGGCGGCACAGAACGTCATGGGCGGCTTAGCGGCGGCACCCTTGCTGGAATGCAACAAGGTAACGGCGACCTTTGGTTCACTGGTCGCCGTTGACCATATCGACCTTTTTGCTGCCCAGGGCGAGACAATTGGCATTGGAGGCCCGAACGGAGCAGGGAAGACGACCTTTCTTGATCTGGTTTCGGGCCTTTTGCCGCTCACGAGCGGAGAAATTCTGTTTGAGGGTAAAACGGTGGGAGGCAGGCCGCCGCATCGCATCTGCCATATGGGAATTGCCCGGACATTCCAGCTGAATGCAGGTTTCGAGGGGATGACCGTCCTTGAAAATGTGCTCGCAGCTTGCGTGTTCGGCAGCCCCAACAATGTTTCCCGAGGGTTGTTTTGCGCGCGGCCTGATCTTGAACGCGCCGAAGCGCTTCTTGTGGAGTTCGGTCTGGAGGACAAGGCTTCTGATCTTGTTGAGAACGCAAGTGTTCTGGACCGCAAGAAGCTGATGATTGCGACAGCCCTGGCGACGGATCCCAAATTGCTGTTGCTGGATGAGCCCGTAGGCGGACTGACACCGCCGGAAATTGATGAATTTGTGGGGGTCATCGAAATACTCAAAAACCGCGGCCTGACCATGATCTTCATCGAGCATGTCATGCGATTTTTGACGGCGGTCGCAACACGGGCAATCATCATGCACCATGGTGCCACTCTTTATGACGGCAGCCCCAAGGGAATTGCCCATGATGGCGCCGTGACAGAAATCTATCTTGGCGCGAGTGCAAAGACCATGCAGGCCGCAGAGGCTGGATCAACATGACCGCCCTGTCCGTTCAGGGTCTGACAGCGGGATACTCAAATCAGCCGGTGCTGCGTCAGGTCTCCTTCGACATTGCTTCGCAAAGTGTGTTCGCTCTCATTGGCCCGAACGGGCACGGCAAGACAACATTGCTACGAAATCTCTCCGGGCTCATCTCACAGCAGGAAGGCCGGGTGGAGTATTTGGGTACCCAGATCGAGGACTTAAGCGCCCATCGCCGGGTTGAACTGGGTCTCATTCATGTACCCCAGGGCGATCAGTTGTTCGGTGAGATGAGTGTGGAAGAAAACTTGCTCATGGGGGCCTACCTTCGAGACAGCAAGGCTGATGTGACGTCCAGCCTTGAGGAGGTTTACGCCTTTTTTCCAAGGCTGGCCGAGCGCCGCAATCAGATGGCGAACAGCCTGTCTGGTGGCGAGCGGCGGATGACGGGAATTGGCCGGGGGCTCATGGGGGATGGCAAATTGATGATGATGGACGAGCCGTCTCTTGGGCTGGCGCCGCTGCTCATCGAGCAGATCTATGAAAGCCTGAAAGCCCTGAGCAAGTCCGGCCGGACCTTTCTGGTCGTTGAGGAAAACCCAGCACGGATTGCGGAGATTGCCGACACAATCGCGCTTATGGACGGTGGTCAGATCGTTTGGTCGGGGCCACCGGAAAGCCTGCAGTCGGAAGAAAAACTCATCCAATCGTATTTTGGCGGGCATTGAAACGCGATGGATGTACTCATTCAAATTCTCGTAACCGGTGCAACGCTTGGAGCGATGTACGCGCTCGCGTCTGTCGGTCTGGCCCTCATCTGGGGAACGCTTGGCATGTTCAATATGGCGCATGGTCTGTTTATGACCATCGGCGCCTACGGATCATATTCGATTGTCATACACCTCGGCCTGCCGATCTACATTGGCCTTCCGGCTGGATTTGTTGCCGGCGCGCTTACGGGTTGTCTTATGCATGTGCTGATCGTGAAGTTCATGCTGGGCACGAAGAATTTCGGCACCAACATCATGGTTGCCACGGCCGGTGTCGGGATCATCCTCGAAGACCTCGTTTTGAAAGGATACGGCGCCTATCCGTTCACTCAGCCGATGAGCGTATTGGGAAGCTTCAAGGTCGGTAACGTCGTGATTTCGTATCAGGCCGTCATCATTGTGGCTGTTGCGGCAGCGCTGATTGGAGCGACTGCAGTGCTATTGCTGAAAACCAGGCTTGGCCGCGCAATTCGCGCAACAGCCATGAATCTTGATGCCGCCAAGCTAATGGGGGTTCGCACAGAACGGACGTATCTGCAGGTTCTGGCCATTGCAGGCGGCCTTGCGGGTGCTGCCGGGGTATTGATTTCGTCATTGTCGACATTGTCGCCGCAGATGGGGGGTGACCCCATGCTCAAGGCTTTCGTTATTTGCGTGGTTGCAGGCCTCGGCCATGTTGGCGGGACGGGATTGGCAGCGGTGGCGCTTGGATTGCTTGAAGCCGCCGTTCAGTATTTCCTTGGGGTTCGATTCGGTTTCCCGGTCATGCTGGTGCTGGTGATCCTGTTTCTTATCTGGCGGCCGAACGGGCTGTTTGGCAAGAAAGTGGTGGTGCGGCTTTGATTATTTCCGAGAGCCTCCGAAAAAACCTTCTGATTGCGCTTCTGGTGACGGTCAGTTTTGCGCTTGTTCCGATGTTTGTTACCGAGCGCTATTTGCTGGGTGAAGTGATTGTCTTCTTTTTCTGGGCAATTGTTGCCAGCCAGTGGAACCTGATCATGGGTCATGCCGGCGTGTTTTCACTGGCGCAAATGTTTCTGTTCATCTGTGGGGCGTACACGACCGCCATGCTGGTGCAATTCGGCGAGATGTCAGTTTGGCTCGCCATGCCCATCGGTGCCGTTGTCGCGACCGTTTCAGCGGTCATCATCGGCTTGGCTTGTCTGCGTCTGACCGGTGCATATGTCGCGCTGCTGACGTTTGCCATTGCAGAGGTGGCGCATGTCCTGATCATAACCGACACGGAGTGTTTCAGGCACATCAACAACAACTGTCAGCAACTTTTTGGCGGCGCGACCGGCTTCTCGCGGTTTTCAGATTTCGGCTTTCGCGCGATCCTGAAAGCGGACTGGATCCTGGGCAATTACTATGTTGCGCTGACGGTGTTCGTGGTCACCATATTTGTAACGCTGGTCATTATCCACGGACGCTATGGACTGGCGTTCCGCGCCATTCGCGACAATCTCGGCTATGCCAGCAGCCGTGGCATCAGCCGATTCAAATATCAGCTCATCGTCTTTGCCATATCCGCGTTTTTCACCGGGTCGGCCGGCAGTGTGTATGCCGCGCATTACAAGTTTGCGGGCCCAAGTCTTTTTGACTTTTCGACCCTGATGCTGATCCTG
>JAJFHB010000678.1 GCA_021775795.1 Hyphomicrobiales bacterium
GGCTGCGCTTTATGCGCCACAGGCTTTCGGCATCGGTGAACCTGGCAGTATTGCCACTGCCACATTGGTGGAAATGGCGCTTGGTGCTGCCATTGGCGCTGTAACCTTTACCGGGTCTATCGTCGCCTTCACCAAGCTTCAGGGACTGGTCTCCGGCGCGCCCGTTGTCTTTCCCGGGCAACATATGTTGAATCTTTTGATCGGTATCGGTCTTGTCGTTCTGATCTATTGGTTCAGCACGGAACAGAGCAACATGGCCTTTGGGCTGCTGATTGTTCTTGCCCTCGTCATCGGCGTTCTCATCATCATCCCGATTGGCGGCGCAGATATGCCTGTCGTCGTCTCGATGCTGAACTCCTATTCAGGCTGGGCGGCAGCGGGTATCGGCTTCACGCTTGGAAATACCGCACTGATCATCACGGGTGCGCTGGTGGGCTCGTCCGGTGCAATTCTTTCCTACATCATGTGCAAGGCCATGAACCGTTCGTTCTTCAATGTCATTCTCGGTGGCTTTGGTGGCGAGGCGGCAGAGGCAGCAAGCGGTGAGGTTGAAACGCGACCGGTGAAGCGCGGCAGTGCGGAAGATGCTGCCTTCATCATGAAGAATGCCGGCTCTGTCATCATTGTGCCGGGGTACGGTATGGCGGTTGCGCAGGCACAGCATGCTTTGCGGGAAATGGCTGATGAACTGAAATCTCAAGGTGTGAAAGTCACCTATGCCATTCATCCTGTGGCAGGGCGTATGCCCGGCCATATGAATGTTCTGCTGGCGGAAGCCAATGTGCCCTATGACGAAGTATTCGAACTGGAAGACATCAATTCCGAGTTTGCAGCGGCAGATGTTGCCTTTGTGATCGGGGCCAATGACGTCACCAATCCAGCAGCAAAAACCGACCCGCAAAGCCCGATCTTCGGCATGCCGGTGCTGGATGTTGAACGTGCCGGAACGGTGCTGTTCGTTAAACGCGGTATGGGTTCTGGCTATGCGGGCGTTGAAAATGAGCTGTTCTTCCGCGACAACACGATGATGTTGTTTTCAGACGCAAAGAAGATGGTCGAAGAGATCGTCAAGTCCTTGTAAAAGCCCGTCCTGCCGGGTTCGTCTGATATAGTCCTGTTCAATTCCCAACGACGTCATATTCGGCTGGTAAGACTGCATGTCCGCCATCCTTAGCGGTGCAAGAATATTCCTGAATAGGAGTTTGCCATGATGAGCCAAGTGAAACCATGGAGCGAGGTGGCACCGCGGTTGATTGACATTGCCATGGGCAGGACGCCTGCTGATCTGGTGATCCGCAGCGGCAAATGGGTCAACGTCTATTCAGGCGAGATCATTGCTGGAACCGACATTGCAATCGGTTCGGGACGTTTTGCCTATGTCGGGCCATCGGCAGAACATGCGATTGGCCCGGAAACGCGCGTTATCGAGGCTGACGGACGATATCTCGTGCCCGGCCTTTGCGATGCGCACATGCATGTTGAAAGCGGCATGGTAACGGTGACCGAATTTGCCCGGGCCGTCATTCCACATGGCACCACCTCCATGTTCATCGATCCTCATGAGATTGGCAACGTGCTTGGTCTTGCCGGCGTTAAGCTCATGCATGATGAAGCGGCGGGACTGCCCATAAATGTCTTCGTGCAGATGCCGGGATGTGTGCCGTCGGCACCGGGGCTGGAGCATGCCGGAGCAGAACTGGGTGTTGAAGATGTTGCGGAGGCCATGGCCTGGCCAAACATCATCGGTCTTGGCGAAATGATGAACTTTCCAGGCGTCGCGGCAAACGATGCCAAGATGCTGGGTGAGATTGCAGCGACACAGGCAGCCAACAAGACTGTAGGCGGTCATTATGCATCGCCGGATCTTGGCTTGCCGTTTCACGGCTATGTGGCGGGTGGCCCCGCAGACGATCACGAGGGAACCCGACTTGAAGATGCCATTGCTCGTGTCCGCCAGGGCATGCGCGCCATGCTGCGGCTGGGGTCGGCCTGGTATGATGTCGCTGCACAGGTGAAAGCGGTGACAGAGCGCGGCCTCGATCCACGCAATTTCATTCTCTGTACCGATGACAGCCACTCAGGCACGCTCATCCATGAGGGGCATATGAACCGCGTCGTGCGGCACGCCATTGCACAGGGTCTGTCGCCCGTTGTCGCCATACAGATGGCGACCCTCAACACAGCTCAGCATTTTGGCTTGGAGCGGGAGCTTGGCTCCATTGCGCCTGGACGGCGTGCTGATCTTGTCATCAGTTCAGATTTGCCGTCTCTGCCCATCGAAATGGTCATTGCTCGAGGAGACGTGCTTGCTGAAGCAGGTAGCCTGGCGTGTGATATTGGGCCTTATCCTTATCCAGACTTTGCCCGTGACACCGTTCATCTGGGCAAAGAACTTGTGCCGTCTGACTTCGACATCGTAGCGCCGGAGGGCGTCAGCGAAGTGCGGGCGCGGGTGATTGGCGTCATTGAAAACCAGGCGCCGACCCGTGCACTTGAAGCGACTTTAAGTGTCTCGAAGGCGCTGGTGGAGATGGATCGCCACAATGATGTTTGCCAGATCGCCCTGGTCGAACGCCACCGGGCGACCGGTGGCGTGGCAAATGGGTTTGTCTCGGGCTTTGGCTATTCAATCGACTGCGCTGTGGCGTCAACGGTTGCTCATGACAGCCACCATATGATTGTGGTGGGTACCAACAAGACAGATATGGCGTTTGCGGCCAATCGCCTGGGCGAGGTTGGGGGTGGCATCACTGTTTTTGCCAGCGGCAAAGAACTTGCCCTGGTTGAGCTGCCGATCGCCGGTTTGATGTCGGATGAACGCGCAGAGATTGTAGCCGACAAAGCGCAAGCGATGATGCAGGCGATGCGCGATTGCGGCTGTGAACTCAATAATGCCTACATGCAACACTCACTACTGGCGCTGGTGGTCATTCCCGAGCTGCGGATCTCCGATATCGGTCTCATTGACGTCACGCGGTTTGAGAAGACCGAGTTGTTTGTCTAGCTCGATCACGCATTGTCGATGGATCTGGCGATCCCTGTCTCACTAAAGTGTTTTGCTGATCGCGTGTGCTGATGCCACCTGTCTGCTCATTCAGGATGGTTGCAGGAGATGGACATGGGTCGGATTTATCGGAAGTTTCGTGGCGGGCTCTTTGCGTCCTTGGCGGCAGTGTTGCTGATGCTGACGGCCGGAACTCTCCCTTCTCTTGCCTTAGATGAAGAGAACGTCGGAAATCTCAGTCGTGCGCTAGTTTTGGGCAGTCCGGTTGAATTTGCAGATGCTCTTGAAGCGCTCTCTGCCCGCGGTAACAGCGATGCCGCTGCCGCAATGATCCTGGCGCTGCGGTACAAAACAACGGGCAACACTGCGGTGCGCGATGCGTTGCGTATGCTCACCGGCCATGATGGAGAAGACTGGTTCGACTGGATGGTCTGGCAGGAACAAAATCCCGATGTCAGGCCACATGAAAGCTTTGCCGAACTCAAGCTGGAGCTGTTTGAGCGCATTGACACTAACTTCCTGCGCTTTTTTCCCGATATGCAAACTGTTGAGAAAATGCGTATCCGCTTTGAAGAAGTGACCTGGGGCGGTGTCCAGGTCGACGGCATTCCTTCACTGGACAACCCGACTTTGATCAGCGCCGGTGAGGCGGACTATCTCCTTGATGATGATCTTGTCTTTGGTGTCGAAATCAATGGCGATGCACGGGCCTACCCCTTGCGGATTATGGGTTGGCACGAAATGTT
>JAJFHB010000679.1 GCA_021775795.1 Hyphomicrobiales bacterium
TTCAGTGAACGCATATGCGTGAACGAGTGGAGAGAACAATGACCGATTCCGGCACGGCTCCCAGCGCTCCAAAGCGCAAGGTTTGGAATTTTACCCCGGCCCTACCCTTGCAGCTTGCTCCCTATTGGGACTGGCCGCTTCGGCCGTTGGCATCGGCAATTTATCTTCTGAAAAGCTGGAACCCCATCGCTATACGCTTTGTGTTTCTGGCCGGCGCGATTGTGACTTGGGTTTGGTTCACGCCGGAACTTGAGCGCGCCCGCACGGTACAGTTCGACTGGGTCTTTGAAGTCTGGCTGCGGAACTTCCTGATCCTCACCGGCGTTGCCGGAGGACTGCATTTACTGTTGTGGCGGTGGCGGATACAGGGCGATGACTACCGCTACGACATGCGGCCAATGGCAAAAGGGGTGAAGGTTTTCTTTTTCAAAAACCAGGTCCTCGACAACATGTTGTGGTCCTATGTGGCCCTGCAGTTCTGGACCTTCTGGGAATGCGTGATGTGGTGGTCATACGCAAATGGCTGGGCCCGTATGATTACGTTTGAAAGCAATCCGGTCTGGTTCATCACACTCATCATTCTGGTGCCCATCTGGGCGGGCTTCTATTTTTACTGCCATCACCGGCTACTACATATCGGTCCGCTCTATCGCCACGTTCATTCCTGGCATCACAAAAACATAAACACCGGACCCTGGTCGGGTCTGGCCATGCACCCGGTCGAAAGCTTCGTCTTAATGTCGGATACGCTGATGTTCTTCATCGTGCCCGCCCATCCCATCCATGTTATTTTTCTGCTCTTCCATCATGGCGTCGGTGCCCCGACATCCCATACCGGATTTGAGAAACTGAAGTTTGCGGGAAAACGAGGATTGGAGTTTGGTGATTTTTTCCACCAGCTTCACCACAGGTACTTTGACTGCAACTACGGCACCGGGGAAACACCCTGGGACAGGTGGTTTCAGACATTTCACGATGGCACGCCGGAGGGCGATAGTCATGTAAAGGAACGCCGACGCAGGATCTGGTCAACAGAGCAGGGGAACGCACGGTGAGGAGCATTTGTACCTTTGGTCGCGGTCGCCGCACACGCAAATAATGCAACGGGCGTTTGCGAGAGCACGTGAGCGGCACAGACGCCGCCGAGATCGGGGTGGAATCAGGGAGCTTCCCGCAAGCCCGATTCTAGCGATTGGACTCTCGCTTGTTCCGGTGGCCGCGCCAGCGCGACTTCCACGATACCGGCAACAACAATCAAAGTTGCGCCTGTCGCCTCGCGCCAGCCGAAGGGCTCGTCAGTCAACAGCGCTGCAGTGATGACACCAACGACGACTTCCGAAAGCATAAGGATGCCGAAGACCCCGGTTCCGATCTTTAGGGGCGCCCACATCAAAATGGAAGTGGTTGGAATAACGAGAAACAATGCGATCCCAAGCAGAAGCGGCAGGCTCGAAATTGCCCATCATAAGTCGGCATGGCGCCAACCTTGTCGGCAAGCAGTGGATACTGACAAACCGAGGCGACAACACCAAAAATGAAGATCATGAACAAGAGCGGAAAGATACCGGCCGGTTGCTCAACCTCCGTTCTGGCCGCCCCGGCTGCAATCAGCAGGCCGCCGATCAGGCCGAACCAATCGCCAAGGTTCGATGGCACAGGCATGCCTGTTTCGAGACCAACGGCAATCCACAACCCGGCTAACGCCAGTAATATGCTCGCTGCGCGCGGCCAGCCGGGAGAACGTTTCAAAAAGACAGCTTCAAACAGCGTTGCCCATATGGGGATCATGTAGAAAAAGATCAGAGCCCGGATTACGTCGGTAACGAGGAATGAGTTCGCATAGAAAATAACGCCGCTGCCAAGAAAAAGACCACAGGCCCAATGCCGAAAGCCAATCTCCTTGCCCTTCAGCAATCGCCAGATTGCAATCGGCGTCAGAATTGCCAGTGAGATCAGATATTGCGCAATTGTCCCCCAGCCACCGGTCATGCCGGCGGCCAGAAGCCAGCGCTGCGGCAGCCAGTAAAGGCCCCAGGCCCCGGCCGCGATGGCAACAACAATGCAGATCAATATGAAGCGCGGATGATGCAAGCCAGACCTCCAGGCGCGCACGATTGAGTAGATCTGCAAACTGTCGCGTTCAGAAGGGAAAGTCCACCGCGTCGCCTGAACGCCAGGCGGCTGCTTGAGACCAGGCTGATCACCCGCCTCCGGCCTGAAGAATCTTTCGTGGCGATGTCGTCAAGCGTTTCGGCCCATTGGCTGTCACAGCGATGCTCTCGCTGAACCCCAGACCCTGAGCGGAGAGCACCATGTGGAAAACCATGCCTGCCTGCAGGGACCAGTCTGCGGCTCGGTGAAAGTTGTAAGTGAAGTCGCTGATGCGCGGCGTCCACCCGTAAAGCCCCAGTGTATAGCCGCAGGTGTTGTCGAAGCTTGGACGCAGGTTGTCGGCGAGGACCGCGTCCCGGAGAAGGCTGTCTATGACACGAGCCTCAACGCCAGGCACCATCGCCTCGATTTGGGCGTCCTGCAGGGCAGTCAGTCGTTCGGCGGCCTGGTGCCGGTGGTTGCCGGCATCACCGATAGCAATGGGACGCATGAGCCGGGCGCCGTAACCGCCCACCGTGGGCACCAGTTCCACGTGCAGAATGTCGCCCTCGTTCAAGGGTTCATCCGAGACGTGGCCATGGAGAAATTCGCTGTCGCCCACACCCTTTACGACAATCCCCACTTTCCCATTGTCAGCGCCGCGCCGAACGAATTCCGCTGCCGCCTGGGCATAGGCTTCGCGCGAGCTGATGCCCGGCTTTGCCCATGAGCACAAGGCGTCCATGGTCTCATCGGCGACCCGCGCCGCATCGCCGATGGCATCGACTTCGGCTGCCGATTTGAGGGCTCGCAAGCGGCCGCTGATGCCGGGCAGGGGCACCCAAGTCGCTTCCGGCAGCAGCCCGTGAAACCGTGCATAGAGATCGGCCGACATGGAATAGGAATGGCTGTCAACGCCGATCCGGGCGTTGCCATAGCCGCGATCCTTGAGCGTGGCGGCGATAACCTCTGCAGGATCTTCTGCGTCCACGTGACCGATGATATCCTCGAACCAGCTAACCTGCCGGCAGACCTCCTCGTCGAGGGCTCTCAAGACAAACCACGGCGTACCCTCGTTTGGCACCAGGGCAGCGCGGTACATGGTCTCAGAAGCCATATAGCCGGTGAGCCAGCAGAGAAGTTCCGCCTCGTCGACGACCATGACTTCCGCACCCACTTCCGCCATCGTGGCTCGAAGCCGCGCCAGGCGCGCCTCGAATTCGGTGATTTCGAACATTGCAGTTCTCCTGGAAAAATTGCTGCCGGGGCCCTCCGAAGGGCGCACGTCTGCACCGCAAAGCTAGAGCGTTTCACGTTGATATGGAACCGTTTGATGGCGTAGTTCGATCTAATGGGCAGAACAGCGCCGGCCTTGCTCTTGTTCCTGTTGTCGTGTTTTCGATGCCTCAGTCAGACATAGTCCGCTCGATGATGGCGTCCAGGTCACAACCTGCCGGCAAGGTGCCAAATGCACCGCGGTAGCGCGGCGCAAGTCGCGAGGCGCAAAAGGCCTCGGCAACCGGCGTCGGCCCATATCGTGTCAGCAGCGCCCCTTGCAGGGTCAATGCCATCAACTCGGTGACCATCCGCATGCGGCCTTCAAGGCCGACGCGATCATCCAGTTCTGCCCGCAGATCATCGATGCTGCGATCGAGATTGGCATCATTGCCGCGCGCTGCATCCAGT
>JAJFHB010000680.1 GCA_021775795.1 Hyphomicrobiales bacterium
ATCGAGGTCAAGGAAATCAAGATGCGCCCCAATATCGACACCCATGATTATGAGGTGAAGATGAAGGCGATAAAGAAATTCTTCGACCATGGTGACAAGGTAAAGGTGACACTGCGGTTTCGCGGACGCGAAATGGCCCACCAGGAACTTGGCATGAAACTGCTGTTGCGGGTAAAGGAAGAGATTGGAGAATTGGCCCGGGTAGAACTGGAGCCAAGGCTCGAAGGTCGCCAGATGATTATGGTTCTGGCGCCCAGGTAGCTGAAGCATGTAACCCCACCACTTTCCTTCAAAATTGTATCGACGGATCGGCGCTGTCGCGGAGCTATCGCAAAGTTGCGGGCTCTTCGGCGGCTTTTCCTGTTTCCGGAAGACGAGCTCTGAAGAAAAACCATGAAGACGGGCCATGACACGTGAAATGCAAGTGCCGGTCAGCCTGCTTGAAGAGCTCGTATCCACTTGTCTGAGCAAGCTTGGGATTGAACAGGACGATGCGCAGGTGGTGCGTGATGTGCTGTTCTACGCCCAGGCGCGGGGAAACTCGCAAGGGCTGATCAAGATACTAGAGGGCACCGTTACGCCTGACCCGGACGCCGGTGAGATTACCATTTTATCGGAACGCGGCGCCGTGCTCAGGATCGATGGTCAGCAAAATCTGGGGATGGTGGTTTGTCATCGGGCCGTGCGCGAGGCCCAACGCATGGCGTCGGCTTTCGGTATTGCCTTTGTCGGAACCTGCAACACCTCGACGTCCACCGGCGCTATTGGTTTTTATGCACGCGAGCTTGCATGCGCCGGACTGATCGGCATCGTGTTGTCGGGGTCATCGAAAGTCACGGCCATGGAGGGCGGCATTGACCCGGTCTTTGGCACCAATCCCATCGCCATTGCGGTTCCCACCAACGGTGAACCCCTCATTCTAGACATGGCAACATCTACGACGGCTCTTTTTGCCCTGATTGCGGCGCAGGATCGGGGAGAAGCAATCGACGAGGGTATCGCCCTTGATGCGGAGGGCGAGCCGACAACCGATCCGTCAGCAGCCCTGGCGGGTGTCATGAGAACGTTTGGCGGGCACAAGGGGGCAGGGCTTGCTCTGATGATTGAAATCCTTACCGGCCCGCTGCTGGGCGCCGGCATGGCCGGGGATGATGACGCGGCGACAAACCGGGGCTGCAGCTTTATCGCCATCAACCCCTCGTTTCTTGTTGATGAAGATCAGTTTCAGAACCGTGTTGAGGCGCTCGGCAACATAATTCGCAACAGCAGACGGCGCACCGGTGTTGAAGAAATCACGCTGCCGGGCGAACGCAGCCATCGCCGTGCAGAACAGGTCCGCGAAAGCGGCCTCATTGCTCTCGATCGTGATCTCTATGAGCGGCTATGCAGCCTGGCAAGCGGCACCTAGATGCGATCTCTGGTCCTTAATCCTTTTGCGATCCGAAGAGCCAGCCACCGACAAAGACAGCAATAACTGCGCCTGCAAACTGCGAGGCGATAAAGGCCGGCATGTGTGCGGGCAGAATGCCGGCGAAAGTATCGGTGAAACTCCGGGCGATGGTCACTGCCGGATTTGCAAAGCTGGTCGAGGCCGTGAACCAGTAGGCTGCGGTAATATAGAGGCCGACAAGGTAGGGCACCGCGTCAGCACGATATCTGATGCCGCCAAGAATAACGGTGACCAGTCCGAATGTTGCCACAGCTTCAGAGAACCATTGGGCTGCCCCTGTGCGGGTGTTTGTGGAAAGCTGAAGCAGTGTTTCCTCAAACATCAGATGCGCAGCCAGCATCCCGACGATGCCACCGGCAATCTGCATGGCGATGAAGACGAAGGCCTGGGACGCAGATATCTCGCGACGAATGAGAAAGGCCACGGTTACGGCCGGGTTGAAATGAGCGCCTGAGATCGGCCCCAAAATGAGAATGAGGACAACCAGTATCGCCCCGGTAGGGATTGTGTTGCCAAGCAGAGCGATGGCGACGTTTCCGCCGGCAAGATTCTCCGCCATGATGCCTGAGCCAATCACGGTCGCGAGCAGAAACGCGGTGCCGAGAAACTCAGCGACAAGTTTGCGGGAAAGATTGTTCTCAGCCATTTCGCCCCCTCAAATGCCAGCTTTCGTGCCTGTCCTGTGTGAAGGCTATATGACAGCGCAGCACGGCACACAATGCCTTCAAAGACCGCGCTTCATCCCCTCGTGCGTCGCCTCGAAGCCGTGACGTTCGTAAAACCGCCTGGCATCGCGCCGGCTTTTATTGGAGTGCAGTTCAACCATCGTGCACCCGCGCTTGCGCGCTCGTTCGCATGCAAACTCCAAAAGCATACCGCCGATACCCTTGCCGCGAGCCTCTCTGGCCACAAACAGCGCTTCAACAAGTGCACGTTCGCAGCCGTGGTCAAAGATGTGGGGAATGAAAGTGATCTGCATCGTACCGGTGACCCTGTCGCCGCTGCGGGCCACATAGAGCTCGTTTCTGGGGTCACTATCGACAGCGTCAAATGCCGCTCCGTACGTCGCCTCGTCGTAGGCCTCAGGCGTATCCGGGTGGAAACCTGCTTCATCCTCGGCAATGAGGATTACGATATCGCGAAGATCCTCACGCCCTGCCTGATCGATAATGGTTTTCAATGTTTTTGTCCGGGCTGTTGCGGTATTGTGAATGTGGAAGTCTGAGGGTGCAGATACAACTGTCTTGCGACGACTGCAGGGTTGCCATTGAAGGCAAAACGTGCGTATAACGCCCGCCGTTTCCGAACGGTCCGGCTAGGAATTGGGCTGCCGTGGCTGTTCGCGATGCTTTAGACGTCTGAAACAGGCGTTCTTTACCTCAATAGACACCGATTAGCGCCGTTTTGTGCGTTGACGGTCAAGAACTGTAAGGAAGCAAAATGCCCAAGCTAAAAAGCAAATCGAGTGCCAAGAAGCGGTTTCGCTTCACGGCAAGCGGGAAAGTTCGCGCCACTCAGGCCGGCAAACAGCACGGCATGATCAAGAGGACGAACAAACAAATTCGCAATCAACGGGGCACAACCATCCTCTCAGATCAGGATGCACGGATCGTCAGGCAGTTCCTGCCTTACGGACGCTAGTTCCAAGCGAAACGCGAAACTTGAAGGACACCCGCTATGGCCAGAGTTAAAAGAGGCGTGACGACCCACGCCCGGCACCGCAAGATTATCAAGAAGGCGGCAGGTTATTACGGCCGCCGTAAGAATACTTTTCGTGCCGCAAATCAGGCGGTGGAGAAGGCAGGCCAGTATGCCTACCGCGACCGCCGTAACCGCAAGCGTAATTTCCGCGCCTTGTGGATCCAGCGTATCAATGCCGCCGCGCGTGAGAACGGTCTCACCTACGGGCGATTTATCAACGGGCTCGGTATTGCCGGAGTCGAGGTTGACCGCAAGATGCTGGCCGATCTCGCCGTGCGCGAGCCTGAAGCCTTTGCGGCTTTGGTCGAGAAAGCGAAAGCGTCCCTTTAAGGCCGCTGATCTCGGATCACTCACCACGGATCATGATGGTTTTGCCGGGCCCGCCCTCCACAGAAGGAGCGCGGTCGCCTGGCCGCTTGTGTTTGATCTGGGGGATTTGCCCGCAATGGATGTGCCCTCAATGGATGTGCCCCCAATGGATGTGAAGGAAGCGCAATGACCGGCGCAACAGAACAACTTGAAAAACTGGAACAGGAAATCCTTGCCGCCGTGTCGGGGGCCGGGGATGAACGCACCCTTGAAGACGTGCGTGTATCCGCCCTTGGCAAGAAAGGCTCCGTATCACTTCTGATGAAGGGCCTCGGCGGCATGGAACCGGAAGAGCGCAAGCTCATGGGACCGGCGCTCAATGGTCTCAAGAACAAGATTGGCGACGCCATTGCAGACCGCCAGGGTGCGCTCCACGAAGTGGCGCTGGAGGCGCGGCTTGCAGGTGAACGTATTGACGTCACGTTGCCTGTGCGGCCCGAACGTAAAGGTACCATCCATCCTGTCAGTCAGGTGCTGGACGAGGTTGTTCAGATTTTCGGCGACATGGGGTTTGCCGTGGCCGAAGGTCCGCATATCGAAACAGATTTCTACAACTTCGAAGCCCTCAATATACCGGCCGAACATCCCGCCCGCCAGGAACACGACACCTTCTATTTCAACGAGCGCGAAGACGGCTCACGCATGGTTTTGCGGACGCACACCAGTCCGGTGCAGATCCGCACAATGGAAAAACAGGAACCGCCCATCCGCATCATTGCGCCGGGCCGCACCTATCGTTGTGATTCTGATCAGACCCACACGCCGATGTTCCACCAGATCGAAGGTCTCGTCATTGATGAGACAACGCATCTGGGTCACCTGAAATGGTGCCTGGAAGAATTCTGCAAGGCCTTCTTCGAAGTTAACGATCTGAAGATGCGTTTTCGTGCTTCTCATTTCCCCTTCACGGAACCATCGATGGAAGTCGATATCGGCTGCAGTTTCGATGATGGCAAAGTGCAGATCGGTGTTGGCGATGACTGGCTTGAAATACTCGGCTCCGGCATGGTGCATCCCTATGTGATACGTGCCGGTGGGCTTGATCCGGACAGATATCAGGGATTTGCATTTGGTATGGGGCTCGACCGGTTGGCGATGTTGAAGTACGGCATTTCCGATTTGCGCGCTTTCTTCGAAGCGGACCTGCGCTGGCTCCGCCACTATGGCTTTTCCGCACTTGCACAACCGACTTTGCCGGGAGGGCTCAGCTGATGAAATTCACTCTCTCCTGGCTCAAAGAGCACCTCGAAACGGACGCCAGCGTTGCTGAGATCGCAGATGGTCTTCTGGGTATCGGGCTTGAAGTCGAAGAAATCATTGACCCCGGTGCAGCCCTTGCGGCCTTCACCGTTTGCAAGGTCATCGAGGCGCGTCAGCATCCCAATGCCGACCGTTTGCGTGTCTGCGATGTCGAAACCAAAGACGGCAAGGTTCAGGTTGTTTGTGGGGCGCCGAATGCCCGCACGGGCATGACCGGT
>JAJFHB010000069.1 GCA_021775795.1 Hyphomicrobiales bacterium
TGGTTGCCCAGCCGCAGCAGTTTCAAGATGGAGTGTCCTCAGCCTGACGCTGTCCGCGATGCCCCGTTGATTGACAGGATGCGCAATATTCCGATATACAGGAATTAGTGCAGGAAAATGGAATTCCAATGCAGAATGATCTCGTCGAAACAGCCCGCCGCAGTCTTGCGGATATCGAGGCAGCAGGCACATACAAGCACGAACGTCTGATTGTTTCACCGCAGTCAGCCCGTGTGCAAACGCAGGTGCTGGACGCTGATGGCGAGCCATCGACGCCGGCACGCGAGGTTTTGAACTTCTGCGCCAACAATTATCTTGGTCTGGCTGATGATGCCCGTCTCATTGACGCTGCGAAATCGGCTTTGGACAGTCACGGCTTCGGCATGGCTTCCGTGCGTTTCATTTGCGGCACCCAGGACCTGCATCGCAACCTGGAGGCGCGGCTTGCCCGTTATCTTCGAACCGAAGATACGATTGTCTTTCCGTCCTGTTTTGACGCCAATGGCGGCATCTTCGAGGTGCTGCTGAATGATCAGGACGCAGTGATTTCCGACAGTCTCAATCACGCATCGATTATTGATGGTATTCGCCTCTGCAAGGCACAGCGCTTTCGTTATGCCAACAATGACATGGCGGATCTTGAGCGCCAGTTGCAGGCCGCGTCCAGCTGCCGTCACCGCCTCATTGTGACGGACGGCGTCTTCTCCATGGATGGCATCATGGCAAATCTGCCGGCAATCTGTGACCTGGCAGAAAGTCATAATGCCATGGTGATGGTCGATGACTGCCACGCCACAGGCTTCATCGGGCAGCGAGGCGCCGGCACACCGGAACACCTGGGTGTAGAGGGTCGTGTGCAGATTTTGACCGGCACGCTCGGCAAGGCCCTTGGCGGCGCTTCAGGGGGCTATGTCGCGGGTCCAAAGCCCATTGTTGATCTGCTGCGCCAACGCGCGCGCCCCTACTTGTTTTCAAATGCGGTTGCTCCTGCCATATGTGCAGCATCTCTTGTGGCCATTGACCTGGCTGAAGCGGGCGAGCAGGCGCGCGCCCGGCTGCAGGCGAATGCACAGCGTTTCAGGGCGGGCCTTGCCGCTGCCGGGTTTACATTGATCGAGGGCGAACACCCGATTATCCCGGTGATGATTGGTGATGCGGCCTTGGCTGCAAAAATGGCCGACGACCTGCTGGGACGCGGCGTCTATGTCATCGCCTTTTCCTATCCTGTGGTGCCGGAAGGCAAGGCCCGTATCCGTACCCAGATGTCGGCCGCCCATACGCTAGAACAAATAGATCAGGCGATTGAAGCCTTCACCCAGGCTGGCCGTGCCTGCGGTCTGATAACGTAGTTGATAGAGGTTTGGATGCGCGCACTGGTCAAGGATAAGCCCGAAACAGGGTTGGTAATGAAGGATGTCGCAGAGCCTGAGGCCGGGCCCGGTGAGGTGCGTATTGCAGTGGACAAGGTCGCCATATGCGGCACCGATCTGCATATCTACAACTGGGATGAATGGGCGGCGAAAACCGTACCAACGCCTTTGGTCATAGGGCACGAATTCGTCGGTCGCATTGAAAGCCTGGGTGAGGGGGTCGAAGGCTTTACAGTGGGCCAGCGCGTCTCGGGAGAAGGCCACATCGTCTGTGGTGCCTGCCGCAACTGCCGGGCAGGCCGTGAGCATCTCTGCATCAACACGCAGGGCGTCGGTGTCAGCCGGGCGGGTGCGTTTGCGGACTTCCTCATTATTCCCCAGCACAATGTGTATCCCATTCCCGACAGCATCTCAGATGACTATGCCGCCATTCTCGACCCGTTCGGAAACGCCGTGCACACAGCCCTTGGCTTTGATCTGGCGGGCGAGGATGTGCTGATTACGGGAGCCGGCCCCATCGGCCTTATGGCAGCCGCCATCTGCCGTCACGTTGGCGCCCGCCATGTTGTCGTCACTGATGTGAATCAGCACCGCCTGGAGCTGGCCCGGCAAATGGGCGCATCGTGCGGTGTCATCGCTGGTGTCGATAACCTGCGGGCCACGATGACGGAGCTTGGAATGAAGGAAGGCTTTGATGTGGGGCTTGAAATGTCAGGCGCCGTTGGAGCGCTCAGCGACATGATCGAGACAGCCAACAATGGTGCACAGATAGGCCTTTTGGGCATTTTCCACGGCCCCGTTACTCTTGATCTCAACAAGGCCATATTCAAAAGCCTGCAGTTTAAGGGCGTTTATGGCCGCGAAATGTTTGACACCTGGCACAAGGGTCTGGCGATGCTCGAGAGCGGCCTCGATATTTCACCGGTCCTGACCCATCACTTTGCCTTTGAGGACTACCAGGAAGGCTTTGACGTGCTCAACGCCGGTGAAGCCAGCAAAGTTGTTCTGGACCTTCGCTAACCTCAACATCACAGCCAAGGTTGCTTTCCGTTTGCGGACTATGGTCTGCTTGTTTCTTTGCTGGCGCGACAGGAGTGCCAGCATGCATTTTCACAGGCAGGGAACGTCAAATGGCAAGAGTGAGAGATATACTGGCACATGAAGTGCCTGATGATGTTCGCGGCACCTATGAGCGCTTTGCCAAAGATTACGGCCCGTTTCTCAATCAGGTTAAGGTCTTCGCCCACCGGCCGCCGGCCCTGAAACATATCATGGGCCTTCTGCTCGAGTTTTCCGATGAAGCACTGCTTTCAAAGCGCCATCTGGAGATCGCACTGGTCGTTGTCTCAAAGCTCAATGAATGTACCTATTGCGTCGCCCATCACTCACCGCGCCTCATTGAGCAGGGATTGCATCCAAGCGTCATTGCCAACATTCTTGAGCCTGAATGCGAAGGTCTCGATGAGGTTGATCTTCTGGTGCGCGATTATGCCGTTCAGGTGACCAACAATCCGCAATACATACGTGATGCTCTGTTTGACCGCCTGAAAGAGCATTTTTCAGAAGAGCAGATCGTCGAGCTCACGTTGCGCACGGCCCTGTGTGGTTTCTTCAACAGGTTCAATGAGGCCCTGCAGATCGGCATGGAAGACGGCGTCATGGAAGAGCTGCTGGCCATTGGAGGCTCCGTAGGCGATCTGCCGAAACAAGGTGAGGCGTCGGTGCAAGTCTGACGCGTTATCACTCAGATTACGCGGGTCTGAGCCCCAGGCCGCTTCTCAGCGTTCGCAGCACCAGGGCTGGAGCATCACGGCGGGCAATGTCTCCCGTTTCCACCGCTACCCATGCAGCATAGACAAGGGCATCAATGGTGGCTGCCGCCCATGCATCCGAAACTTCCGGAGAAACATGGGCTTCGGACTTGAGGCC
>JAJFHB010000681.1 GCA_021775795.1 Hyphomicrobiales bacterium
ATCGGGCCTGTACATTTTCTACCGCGAGCAGAAGCTCAAAAAGCTCGGGCTGCGGGACTAAGAAGTGGGTTCATCATCGCGCGGCCACAGCCTGATCACCGCGAGCTTTGCGAAAGTCAGTGGATGTGACCCCAATTTGTCGTAGCGAGCGGCACGCCACCGACTGTAACGGATAGTAGGACTCACCCGACTTTGAGCATCGTCACTATTCGCTTTCGCCCAAGCGGGTTTCATTGTGGGCGGCCTCCACCAGGTTACGTGTGCCTCCTGCAACATCATAGGAATAGAAAGAGCTCATGGTGCGGCCATAGAGGTGAAGGCTGACACAGCGGGGGAGATCTTCGGGACACCCGGTTTTGTGAATATGATCTGGATTTGGCACGAAAGTTGAAACCGAATTTGGCGAGAGCAAAGCAAGACCACCTGGATGCAACTCGATGTCTGTGTGGCGTTCGGAGGACTGATCAGGATCTGCACGCATGTAACTCTGCTCTTCAAGCTGACCCTCAATGACCCCGACCACTCCCCACGTGCCGTGATCATGAACCGGCGTCCATTGACCCGGCAGCCATACGAGTGTGTAGAGTGACAGGCCGGAACTCTCAGCAGCATAAACAAGATTGCGGGCGTAATGATCAGGTTCTGATTGATAGTGCTCGGGCTTGAGGAAGACGCGCGTCCCACTAATCAATCGATGCATGAGTGGAACTATTGCCCGTACAGTATCAGCAAGCTTCAGGTGTGCCGAAACCTCCGCTTCACAATCTTGAATGAAGTTTTGCAATGTGTAATCGGACATGTTTTCCCCTCCCGCCGGAAAATGATATCAACCTTTGTCGGCTGACATATCAACACACATCAGCTGCGCATACCTCGTCGAAACGCCTGCCTTGAGGTCGGGAACCTGCCCATTAATCCCAATCCTGCCGTACCAGGCGCAGCAGTTCATTGCCTTCTGCATCCAGGAGCACCAGTTTGAGGTGCATGGCCTCAACGCTGCGGGCACTGGTTAGCGCTTCAATGAAACTGTGTTCTCCCACCATGATATCCTCTGCGCAGGCCATACGGGTTGTGGCGAGAGGACTGATCGTGATCGCATTGCCTGTCTGTTCGTAATTGCCGCGAAAACTGTTGCAGCCGCCATTACCGAACAACTCCCCGTCGACAGCAAACCGGACCCAGCGCCGGTCCCCCACACCGGCTTCCAGCGGATAGCCCCACTGAGATCCGGCGGGACCCGCATTTGCGACGGATGCTGCAAAGGTAGTGCTAATCAGTACCGCTGCTGCAAGCAACGCCGCAATGCGTGAGGATTTGAGACCCGAACAACTCATGAAGGATTCCCGCAAGAAGAGCCGGACATACGATACCCTGTACGGCGTACACAGCGAACCCACACCGGGTGGCTGATCTGGTGCCGGGCAGGACGTTTTGGCGATACCTGCTTCATGCCGCTTCGCCGATCCGGGCTTTGAACACGTCAGACGCCAATCAACCTAGAAGCGGATTGCGGCGGCGTTGAGATAAATGTCCGGGGTGAGCGGCCAGGTTTCGCCTGCAGGGTAAGTGACGCAAACCGGGGCAGCCGTTCGGAAGCGCAACTCACTGGACGTTTCAAACTCACACACCTTAAGGCTTGCGCGCTCTGAGATGCGTCGGTCTGAGTTCGCCCAGATCAAGGACTACGATCATCTTCTCCCAGACGTCAATCTGATGATCCAGGAACTCCTTGCCCACGGTACTTTGCAGGTCCGCATAAAGCGCCCGTTTCATATTGTCCTGTTCCCGCCGCGCCTCCTGCCGATACCATGAATTGCGGTCAGTGACTGAGATGTCCACAAAGCCCGCAGCCTCGAGCGCCGCTTCGTAGATGCTCGCCGAAGCGAGGCCGAAATCCAACCCTTCAGCCTCGATGTAGGCGCGCATCTCTGGTGACGGTGTGCTTGTGTAACCTGCCAACCAGTCGCTTGCGGCAAACCAGCCACCCGGTTTGAGGCACCGAAAGACGTCACGGGCCAGGGCATGTTTGTCTTCGATGTGAATGATCGCATCCTTGCTGAACACCATGTCAAGACTGGTATCGGCAACCGACAGAGGCCCGGGCTCGACCTGGAGGAACTGCGCTTTGTCCGACAGTCCGGCACCCGAGGCCAATTCCACGCAAGCCTCAATCAGATTGTCCTCGATGTCGATGCCGACAATGCTCTCCACCCCGTACTGTCGGGCAATATGCACTGTGGCACCGCCAAGGCCGCATCCCAGGTCGAGTACGGCGAGACCGGTAAGGTCCAGGCCTTCCAGGACACGGTCCACCTCCTCCGTACCCCCTGGCGACATGAACCCCTCGCCCCAGACCGCTTCCAAAACGGCGATCAGGTCATCATCATATTCCTGCATGGGTTCGGGCACATCGGATGTGGTCATGAGATCGTCCTTTGTCGGTGATTTCATTCGTCGTTGTCTCGTGCATCACAGGGTGCGCATGAGCCTTGGAATGTTGCACATCTGAGCGGTAGAAACCAAGTTGGTAATGGCCGCGAGTAAAAGTGCGCTGGACTTGAATCCCACCTTTGCGCACGCGGCCATGGCGATCAGCAACAGGCTTGATCTTGTCGGTCAGACCCAAGAAGGCATCGCTCAAACGGAACGAGCGCTGACACTTAACCCACGAGATGCATACGCTGGCGAAACATGGCCCATCGCGCACGGGCCTATCTTTCGCTTGAGGACGGCAGAAGCCGGAACCAAACCGGACAATCATCTGGATAACCAGCCACCATGGTTTCATGAAGTCGCGTGTCAGCTCAATCTATGCCCGGGCGAGCAGCATGCGGCGCAGATCGAGCAGCGGTTCGAGAACGCCTGCCGC
>JAJFHB010000682.1 GCA_021775795.1 Hyphomicrobiales bacterium
CAGGCCGCGCGGGGCGGCAACCAGTTTTCTCCACAACTCGTGCAGTGTTTAAACAACAACCTGCCACGTGTTAGGCCGTCCCAATAGGGCCTGTTGGTGTCCGTAATCTCTGGGTTTGGGAAGCTCATGCCGGCGCTCCCAAAATGAGCGTTGCGTGCGTGTGCATGGAGCCGCCCTGATTGGAAACAATGCAGTTGTCGGCAGACTTAACCTGCAATCGCGCATCGCCACGCACCTGGCGGACACCTTCAATGACCAGCTGCAGGCCTGGAGTACCGCTCTCGGAAAGCAAACCCCCGGATGTATTCAGCGGCAAAGCACCCTCGGGAGAAATACCTTTATCCAGGGCAAAGGCGCCACCGGCGCCACGTGGCGCCAGCCCATAGTCTTCAAGGGTTTGCAGAACAGTCACGGTGAAACAGTCATAGATCTGTGCAAGACAGATATCAGATGGCCTCACTCCTGCCATCTGGTAGGCGGTCTCGGCGGATGTTTCCGCCATGGAGCGCGTCAGATCCTCACGCAGGTGCACATCCCAGCTTTCCTGGCCCTGGCCGAAACCAAGAATGGGTACAGCTTTTGCAATCCCAAGCTCTTTCGCCCGTCGCGCACTGGTCACGATAACCGCCGCACCGCCATCAGAAACAAGACAACAATCATCGCGGCGCATCGGTTCGACCAGAAACTCACCGGCAAGATAGTCATCCATCGACAGGGGCACCCGCAGGTGCGCTGCAGGATTATCAAGGGCATTGGTTCGGCACTGCACCGCCACGACGCCAAAATGTTCGTCAGGCGTTGCGTATTGCTGCTTGTAGGCCTGGTGGATCATGGCATAGCCCGCAGCGGTCGAATACCAGCCGTAAACAGCATCATCCCCGCGAGGCCGATGATAGACGGCCCGCGAGCCGGTTCGCGGAGTATCTCCATAACAAACCAGCGCCATTTCCATCAGACCAGCGTCAATTGCCATGGCTGCATAGGAAATGAGCGCAATATTGGCAGCACCACCTTGATCGAGCGCACCTCCTACTTTGGGGCGCAAGCCAAGAGCTTCGGCGACTTTTTGGCCATAAAGAATTGAGGGCGCAGAGTTCGCCATTTTGACGAGCACACCATCGATCATGCCTTTTTCAACACCGGCATCTGCAACAGCGTTTCGGGCAGCCTCCACAATCAGATCGATGCGATCGCGGCCAGGGTGCTTGCCGTAAATAGTATGCCCCACACCGGCTATGACAGCCCTGCCGCGCATCAGATCACACCTTCACCAGCCAGATCAGAAAGCATCTCTTCGCTGAGGCCCAGATCGCCATAAATCTCGGCATTATCACAACCGTATGCCGGGCTTGGACGGTAGTCCGCCTGTGGCGTTCCTTCAAAGCGAATGGCAGAGCGGGGAACCACAAGGCGGCCATAAAAGGGGTGATCTATCTCGAGCAAAGCGCCGCGCGCACGAAGTGTCTCGTCTTCAATGACTTCAGGAAGATCCCTTACCGGCGCACATGGAACACGATGCGAGATCAGAAGCTTGAACAGAGCAGCCTTTTCGAATTCCTGAGACCACTTGGAGACAAGGCCATCGACCAGATCCATGTGTGCAACCCGGTCTCGCACCGTGCGCATGCGCTCGTCGTCGCCATATTCCGGGCGCCCCATAGCTTCCGCCAACCCGCGCCAGTGTTTGTCACTATTGCAGATGATGGCAATGTAGCCATCAAGGGTCGGATAGACATTGTAGGGGCAAAGTGACAGACCGCCATGGCTGTTACCGGTGCGCAGGGGAATGTCATCGCGCTCGCCATAGATCATGCCGATGTTCGACGCCATCGACGGATAAACGGCCTCAAGCATAGACACGTCGATACGGGCCCCCTCACCAGTGCGCTCTCGCCGAAACAGCGCGGTGACAATGGCGCTGTGCAAATGCACACCACCAAAGAAATCACACAGGGCAGCACCTGATTTTGTCGGCGGCCCGTCACCATAACCAGTCACGCTCATGACACCGGACATGGCTTGCACGGTTAGATCCATGGCGGGGAAATCACGATAGGCCCCATCCTGACCATACCCGGAGCCAGACGCAAAAATGATCCGCGCATTGCGCTTCTGGACCGCCTCATAGTCAATACCCAGGCGCGCCATCACGCCGGGAGCGTAGTTTTCCGCCACCACGTCAGCCGTCTCCGCCATTTTAAGAAACAGCTCACGGCCCTTGTCTGTTTTCAAGTTGAGGGATACCGACCGTTTGCAGGCGTTGAGCATGGCAAAGGGAACACCGGCGCCTGAGCGCGCATCCCTTCGGCGCAGGAATTCACCTCCCGGCGGTTCAATCTTGATGACATCGGCACCAGCCATCGCCATGAGGAAAGTGGCGTAAGGTCCGTTGTAGATCTGCGTGAGATCCAGCACCTTTATTCCCTCCAATGGAAGTGAACCGGGCACACTCACTCTCCCTTGAAAGTCGGTTTGCGCTTCTCGGCAAACGCCGCTTTGGCCGCCTTGGTGTCTTCCGATCGGTGCAGGATGCGGTTGACCATCTGTTCCATGCGCAGACCGGAGGCCATATCCAGATCCTGAGACCGTATCGCCAGCTCCTTGGCTGCCTGAACAGCCAGCGGCGCGTTCTCTTTGATGCGCTCCGCAAATTCGCGGGCCGTATCCAACAGCTTCGCCGCAGGCACGACGCGATTGACCAGCCCCCAGCGGGCTGCGGTTTCAGCATCAATGCTCTCTCCGAGCAGAAGCATCTCCATTGCAATGGCGTAGGGCAGTTGCTTCATTACGCGCTGAGTACCGCCATTAGCAGCGATAATGCCGCGCTTGACTTCCGCCAGACTGAAGATTGCTGTTTCAGAGGCGATCCTCAGATCGGTTCCCAGAAGCAACGTCATTCCGCCACCAACGCAAAAGCCGTTGACCGCCGCAATCACCGGCTTCCATACCTCGAGACCACGGTTGAGCAGCGGATCTTTTTGCGTCAACCAGAGTTCGGATAATTGCTGCTCCCGGCCGACAAACGATTTGATATCCGCTCCAGCGCAGAAGGCTTTGTCCCCGGCACCGGTAACAATCGCGACGCGAATGTCGTCGTCATCGCGCACACGCTGCCAGGCATCCGAGAGCAGTGAGTAATGCTCTGCATCCAGCGCATTGCGCCGTTCCGGGCGATTGATGGTGATCATTGCGATATGGTCGGAGAGGTCAAAATCTATCGCCATCGCGCTATTCTTTCAAAAGCTCGCGAGCGAGAACCATTCGTTGTACTTCTGATGGACCTTCACCAATGCGCTTGATGCGCAACTCTCGATACCAGCGTTCCAGCGGCATTTCCTTTGCAACGCCCATGGCCCCAAAGATCTGGACACAGCGATCGATGATGCGGCCCGCTGCTTCCGTTGCATAAACTTTGGCGATAGAAGCATCGGTCTTTATGTCTTTGCCAAGATCTCCATTCCACGCCGCCTGCCACGTCAACAGACGAGCTGCGCGCAGTTCAATTTCACTGTCAGCAATCATCCACTGAACGGCCTGCTTGTCCGCTAAAACGGATTTATGCACATGCCGCTCCCGCGCCCACTCAATTGCAAGTCTCAGGGCCTCCTGCGCAATCCCAATTACCCCGGCTGCATAGGGTACGCGGGCATGCACGAGCCACTTCTGGCAGATGGCAAAGCCCTGCCCTTCCTCGCCAAGCCGGTTTTCATCAGGAACCCGTACGTCTATGTAGACAATTTCAAACGGCGAATACGAAGGTATGACTCCTATTTCATTCGACGTTATGCCGGGAGTATCCCTATCGACTATGAAGGCCGTTATTCCCTCGCCTTTTCCCGCCTCACCGGTGCGCGCAAAAACAATGCCCCACTCGGCCTCGCCCGCGGCGGTGATCCACATTTTCGTTCCGTTTATGACGTAGTGATCACCATCGCGAACGGCCCGCGTTTGAATTTTCCGCGCCGGATCGGAACCGCCTGTTGCCTCCGAAATTGCAACAAAACACTTTTTGCCGTTTCTTATGCCCTCCACCCCATAGGCTTCGCGCTGTTGCGGCGTACCCAGCCATATGACGCTTGGCGGATCGATACCAAACGCTCCGCAAGCAGGAATATAGGCTCCCATCCGGCATTTTGCCGCTTCTTCGGCAACGATGACCTGCGCCAGAAGACCAAGGCCACCACCGCCGTAGTCAGCAGGCGATGCAAGACACCACAGACCCAGGGCCTTTGCCTTTTGCTGCAACATTTCGAGATCGCCAACCGGTAGCGCATAGGCATCGTGCGGCTGGCGTTCCTCGACCGGCCGCACTTCATTTTGCATGAAGCGGGATACTGTCTCTCGAAGCAGACAAAGCTCCTCTGGAAGCTCCCAGGCTCCAGTGGGCAACGCCGCCGACATCGCTTCAGGCGATGACAGGGATTCCGCTGCGTCAGCCATTCAGCAACTCCAATATATCAAATAATGATACTATGATCTGTTATTTGATACTATTGCCTTTAGTTTGCTACGGATCAAGAAAAAACCGGCACACACCAGTGCTGTGGCGCCTTTCCCCGTCCTTCCACCAGATCCAGGAACCGTTTTTGCAGCTTTCGAACAAACGGGCCCGGTACACCGGCACCGATCGACAGTCCGTCGATCGAGACCACCGGGCAAATTTCCTGATGGGTGCCCGTGATAAACGCTTCTTCCGCCAGATAGAGTTCCGTCCGGTCAACCGTCCGCTCAACAACCTCAAGCCCGTCTTCACGCAGAAGATGAATTGCTGTGTCGCGTGTTATGCTTTCGAGAATGTCCGAGTTTATATCCGGTGTAAAAACACCGCCGCGCCGAACAAGGAAAAGACAGGACCCAGCCGTTTCAGCAACCTTGCCATTTTCGGTCAGAAACAAGGGATAGTCGAACCCCTGCTCCTGCGCGTCAAGAATTCCCAACCGACCATTGTGGTAGTTGGCAATACATTTTACCCGGGGTGGCATGGCGCGGTCAGCAACCCGCACCCAGGAGCTGACGCCCAGCCTGAAACCTTCTTCAAATTCCCGGCCGCGGCCCATGGGCGCCGTGGTTATCATGAAGCTGACGGGGCCCCGTGATCCCTGATCACCCTTA
>JAJFHB010000683.1 GCA_021775795.1 Hyphomicrobiales bacterium
ACAAACCGCACCGAGTTTGTAGGCCGTACTGCACTTATGATTTCGCTGGTGGCGATGTCAATCGACGCCATGTTGCCGGCACTTGACCGCATCGGCTCGGACCTGAATGTTGCAAATGCAAATCATACCCAGTTTGTGTTGTCCGCTCTATTCCTTGGCCTGGCGCTCTCTCAGTTCTTTTTCGGACCGCTCTCTGACAGCATCGGGCGCAAACCCGCAATCTATCTGGGCTATGCGATTTTCATGATCGGCTGCGTCCTGGCCATAGTGGCGCAAGACTTTGAAACGATGCTGCTTGGGCGTTTCCTGCAGGGCGCTGGTGCTGCCGGTCCGCGCATTGTCACTGTCGCCCTCGTGCGTGACCTTTATGAGGGTGCCGCCATGGCCCGCATAATGTCCATGGTGATGAGCGTGTTCATCCTTGTGCCGGTGCTGGCACCAGCGCTTGGCCAGGCGGTTCTTCTTGCGTTTCACTGGAGAGGAATATTTGCAGGCTTCCTCGGCCTTGCCATCATTACATTGATCTGGTTTGCCTGGCGCCAGGTTGAAACATTGCCGAAGGAAAAACGCCGAAAGTTCTCGCTCGCTACAACGGTTGCGGCCATCAGGGAAACCTGCACCAACCGCACCGCGTTTGCCTATACGATCGTCGCCGGTCTGATCTTCGGTGCCCTGGTTGCCTATCTTGTCGTGTCGCAGCAGGTGCTGCAGTTCCAGTATGGAGTAGGCGAACTTTTCCCCCTCTATTTCGGCTCGCTTGCGCTGTCTCTTGGTGTGGCGTCTCTGTTTAATGCAGCTCTTGTCATGCGCTTCGGCATGCGCCGGCTGACCTTGTGGGCTCTTATCGCGTTTTGTGTTCTTGCTGTGCCTTTCGCGGGATATGCCGGCTGGGCGGGAACCGAAACGCCCCTGTGGCTGTTCATGGTCTATCTGTTTCTGGTGTTTTTCTGCTTCGGCATTCTGTTTGGAAATTTCAATGCGCTGGCCATGGAACCACTGGGACATATCGCCGGTGTGGCGGCTTCCGTCGTCGGCTCTCTGACGACCCTTATGTCCATGGCGCTTGGGGGCATTGTTGGCCAGTTTTACGAAGATTCCGTATCGCCATTGGCATATGCCTTCGCCGTGTTTGGTGTCACATCTTTGATCATTATGCTCGTGGTTGAACGCAAGCGCTGATCACATGACGCTTTTTTGTGACATGTGTCGTTTGCGACGTTGACGTGCGTGCCCAGGCTCCATAGAAAGGATGCTGTCCATTGGACGATCTAAGCAGCGTTCCCATGAGGGACTGAGAGCGATTCTGGTGCGGTTGACCTAACTCGGGGACCAACGCCGGAGCTGCAGACCAGAAGTCGCCGACAAATTTGATGCGGCGTCCACCTTCCTGCACAGAACTCTGCCTTTTTTTGAAACCGCGCCCAGGCGCGTTAGACATGAGGTAGATATGAAAACCGTTTCGATCATTGCCGCGACCCTCTTGACGGCAACCCCCGCATTCGCTCATCCCTCCCACGTTTCGGCGGCTGGCCACGGTCATGACCACTGGCTTGCGATTGCCGCATTTGCAGCCATCGTTGGTGTTGCGGTGACAGCCTGGCGTCGCCTCAAATCCGCTCCGGCCCGCTAAGGCCGACAACATGTCAGAAAAACTTGGCGTTATGATCTGCGGCCATGGCAGCCGGGATGAAACGGCTGTGGCTGAATTTGCACGGCTGGCGGAGGGTTTGACCCCCATGTTCCCGGATCTGCCGGTTGAGTACGGCTATCTCGAATTTGCCACGCCCATCATCCGTACCGGCCTCGACAGCCTGCGCGCTCAGGGTGTGAACCGGGTGCTTGCGGTGCCGGGTATGTTGTTTGCCGCAGGTCACGCCAAGAACGATATACCCTCGGTTCTGAACGCCTATGCTGCAGGCCACGAAGACTTCCAGATCGAGTATGGCAAGGAGCTTGGCATTGACACCAAGCTCATCCACGCCGCCGGCGACCGTATCCGGGAAGCACTGGAAGCGGCGGGCGGTGATGTGCCGCTTCACGACACTCTTCTTGTTGTCGTTGGCCGTGGCGCTTCGGACCCTGATGCAAACTCGAACGTGTGCAAGGTCACGCGGCTTTTGTGGGAAGGTTTTGGTTTTGGCTGGGCCGAAACGGCCTACTCAGGCGTCACGTTTCCGCTCGTCGAACCGGGCCTCGAACATGCTACCCGTCTCGGCTTCAAACGTATCCTCGTGTTCCCCTATTTCCTCTTTTCCGGTGTGTTGATTAAGAGGATTTATGATCTGACTGACGTGGTTGCCGAGCGCCATCCAGATATCGAGTTCATCAAGGCGCCTTATCTCAACGATCACCCGCTTGTCCTTGAAACCTTCAAGGAAAGGATCGAACAGATCCTCACCGGCGAGAACGCCATGAACTGCGCACTATGTAAGTACCGTACCCAGGTGCTGGGCTTCGAAGCGGAAGTGGGGCTGCCGCAGGAGAGCCATCACCATCATGTTGAGGGCATAGGAAGCGGTGACGGTGGTCATACACATGATCACGACCATGATCATTCTCACGGTGATCACTCTCACGATGATCACTCTCACGATGATCATGGGCATCACCATCATCCCTATCCGCATGCGGATCATCCCCTCGGGCCGAAGACCCTGAAAAAGGAAGCCTGACGGCCAAGGCCCCAAGGCGTGCGAGGTGATCATGCAGTATGTGCGGGATCCAGCAGAAATCTATGACCGCTCCTTTGCGATCATTCGCAAAGAAGTTGATTTTTCCGCGCTACCGGCCTCACTCGAGCCGGTGGCAGTGCGTCTTATCCATGCCTGCGGCATGACCGATATTCTCGCCGACTTGCGGTTTGATGAGAGTGTTGCGGTCAGTGGGGCAGAGGCACTCCGCAAAGGCGCACCCGTCATCGTCGATTGCGAAATGGCCGGCGCCGGTATTATCCGCCGCTTTCTGCCCGCAGCCAATGAGGTCATCTGCACCTTGAATGCGCCCGAAGTTATGGACCTCGCAAAGCTCCGTGATACCACCCGCTCGGCGGCTGCCGTCAGCCTTTGGCTGCCGCATATGGAAGGCGCTGTAATCGTTATCGGCAATGCCCCGACCGCCCTGTTTGCACTCCTTGAATTGCTTGACGCAGGGGCCCCGGCTCCCGCTGCCATACTGGGTTTCCCGGTAGGGTTTGTCGGAGCTGCCGAATCCAAGGCAGAGCTTGCGGCTAACCCGCGGGGACAACCGTTCCTGACCCTGCTTGGCCGCCGTGGCGGCAGTGCCATGGCTGGTGCGGCCCTCAATGCCATTGCCCGTGAGGCGTCAGCATGAATCCATGGGTGACGATTGTCGGTATCGGGGAAGACGGCGTTGACGGACTTGTTCCCGCATCCTCAATGGCAGTTCAAAAGGCCGAAATCATCGTCGGTTCAGCGCGCCTCCTCGACACAGGCGCCTTCAACCATGCCGAAACCCACGTCTGGACGCCAAGACTGGACGATACACTCGACAGGCTTCCTTCCTGGCGCGGCCGTCCGGTGGTGGTTTTGGCAACCGGGGATCCAAGCAACTATGGCATCGCCCGGAAAGTTCTGGCGCGGGTGGCGCTTGAGGAAGTTTCCATCCTGCCCGCACCCTCGGCGTTTTCACTCGCCGCCGCTCGTCTTGGCTGGTCGGTGCCAGACGTTGATTGCATTACGTTTCACGGCCGTTCTGATGCGCGGCTTGAGCCTTTCATTGCGCCTGGCAACCGGATCATCGCCCTGACCTGGGACGCGAGCACAATTCCGCAGGTTTGCGCCCGGCTGCGTGATCGTGGTTACGGCACCTCAGAGGTTTCCGTGTTGGAGCATATGGGCGGGCCGCGCGAGCGCTATATTGCTTTTCGTGCCTGTGATCCGGTTCCGGAAGACATCTCGGATTTCAATACGCTGGCCGTTACCTGCCACGCCGGACCCGATGCGGTCATCCTGCCACGAACACCGGGATTGCCGGATGCCGCATTCGAACATGATGGACAGATGACCAAGAGCGAGGTGAGGGCGGCAAGCGTTGCAGCTCTTGCGCCCTATCCCGAGGCGCTGTTGTGGGATGTGGGAGCCGGGTGTGGTTCCATTGCCATCGAGTGGATGCGCTCTGCCCGCTCTGCCCGTGCCATCGCCTTCGAACGCGATGAGGCGAGGATTGCCATGGCGGCTCGCAATGCCCAGGCTCTGGGTGCGCCGGATCTCAAACTGATCCAGGGCTCCGTGCCAGAAATACTCAATGATCAACCATCTCCCGATGCTGTCTTTATGGGTGGTGCCGTGTCCGATGATTCAGCATTTGACGCGGCCTGGCAGGCGTTGAGGACGGGAGGCAGGTTTGTCGCCAATGCGGTGACGCTTGAGGGTGAAAGTGCGCTTTATCAGCG